>JAWVFZ010000110.1:0-7941 GCA_033855555.1 Solirubrobacteraceae bacterium | reverse complement strand
TCGCTCAAGCAGGCGGGCCGCCACCTGGGCGATGCCAAGGACGCCGACGCCGACTGCCTGGTGACGCCGTGCCCTCTGTGCCACCTGAACCTGGACCTTCAGCAGCCGCTGGCCGAGCGCCAGGTCGGCCGTGAGCTGGACATGCCTGTGCTGCACCTGCCGCAGCTGGTCGGCCTCGCCCTGGGCCTCACACCCAAGGAGCTCGGCCTTCAGCGCCACGTCGTGAAGCCCACGTCGGTGATCGACTGGACAACGACCGTGGTCGCCGGCGTTTGAAGAAGCTCCGCCTGCCGTTCGTGCGCGATGAAGCGCGGCGGCGCCGGCGGGCACGCGGCGACGCGCCCAAGACGATCATCCCGATGCCCGACAAACCACCGCTGGACCCGGTCCGGATCGAGGCCGCCCGCGAGCGCCTGCGCCGCGAGATCCCACCGCGCCCGGCCGAGGACTGACCGTGCGCGACGTCGCGATCCGCGGCGACATGATCCGCCTCGGCCAGCTGCTGAAGCTCGCCGACGTGGTCGACAGCGGCGGCGGGCTGAAAGCGCTGCTCGCCGAGGTCGAGGTGCTCGTCAACGGCGAGCCCGACAACCGCCGCGGCCGGCAGCTGCACGGCGGCGACGTCGTCCGCGTGGCAGACGAGGAATTCAGGGTCGTTGCAGCCGAGCAGCGCTCATAGAACGAGAAAAGGGCCCGAAGGCCCTTTCCTGTTCCCATGATGCGTACCCCAGTCCGCCCTAAGGAAGTTCAAGGAGCATGGTGCCCGCGAAGGGCACGGTTCACATCCCCTCCGAGGGGTGATCTTCGGGTGACGAAAGGTGAGGAGAAAGGGTGAGACGCCTCTCACCCTTTCGCTGGTTCCTGCCGATAGGAGAGCCATGAAGGCGCGAGACCCCATCACCATCGTCGTCGGGCGCTTCGAGGACCTCGTCGGGCGCGGGCTGCGGTCGCTGATCGCCGAGGACGAGCACATCGAGCTTCTGGCCTCCGACGTCGAGCTGGACACCGTCGATGCCGCGCTGGCCGAGCATCAGCCCAACGTCGCGATCCTCAACTTCGGCTCGCTGCGCACGCCGGTGGAGGTCAACCGGCTGCACGCGGCGCATCCCGAGACGCGGCTGCTCGTGCTCGCCAACCGGCCGACGCCGTCGGAGTGCAACCAGATGCTGGCCTTCGGCGCAACGGCTTGCCTGTCCAAGGAGACTCAGGCACGCGACATCCTCAACGCGATCCACCTGGCGTCGCGCGGGCTCCACGTGCTGCCGCGCACTGTGGCGGGCTTCGCGCACGAGCCGATGGGCCCCGAGCTGCTCACCCCGCGCGAGGCCGATGTGCTCGAGCATCTGCAGGCGGGCCGCTCGAACGCCGAGATCGCGCTCGCGCTGTCGGTTAGCGTGGAGACCGTGCGCACCCACCGCCGCAACATCTACCGCAAGCTCGGCGTACGCACCCGCCGCGAGCTGGCGTCGCTGACGCAGGCGTGAACGAGCGCGAGCTCGCCCTGCGGCGGGCGGTCATGGAATCCTTCGCCGCGACCGGCGAGGCGCCCGCTGTGGACGACGCCGAAACGCTGCGCGCCCTGGCCGACCAGCATGTCGTCGTGCTCGACGACGAGGGCCAGGTCGCGATGGCCCATCCGTTCGCCGCCCACCGGCGCGGTGCCCGCGTCGAGGCCGGCGGGCGAACCTGGTGGGGCAACTGCGCCTGGGACGCGTTCGGGATCGTGGCGGCGCTCGGGCTCGACGAGGCGCTCGTGACCGATGCAAGCGCCGCCACGGTCGCATTCCGCGGCGGCCGGCCGGCCGACGACGGCCTCTTCCATGTCGCCCTCCCCGCCCGCCAGTGGTGGGCCGACATCGGCTTCACCTGAGCGACGATGCTGCTCTTCCGGTCGGAGGAGGACATCGACGCATGGTGCGAGGAGCAGGGCCGCGAGCGCGGCGGGGTCGTGGCGGTCGCCCAGCTGCACGAGCTGGCGGAGCGCTGGTACGGCGACCGGCTGGACCCCGCGTGGCGGCCGCGCAGTGGCGCGGCGTCGCAGGCGATCCTGGCCGACGTTGGCCTGACCGGCGAGTTCTGGCGCCTGCCCGGAAGCTAGGCGGCGACGCGCTGAGCGACGAGCTCGGCGATCTGCACGGTGTTCAGCGCGGCGCCCTTGAGCAGGTTGTCGCCGACGACGAAGAAGTCCAGTGCGTTCGGATCGCCGAGGTCGCGGCGGATGCGCCCGACGACCGTCTCGTTGCGCCCGGCCCACTCCAGCGGCGTCGGCGCCTCCTCGACGAGCAGGTTCGGGAAGCCCCGCAACGCCTCGAGCGCGGTCTCGAGGTCGGGCTCGCGCTCGAACGTGGCGCGGACCGCGACGGAGTGGCCGACGACGACCGGGACGCGCACACAGGTCGGCGACACCGCGAGCTGCGGGAGCGACAGGATCTTCCGCGACTCGTTGAGCATCTTCATCTCCTCGTCGGTGTAGCCCTGGTCGTCCAGGGTCCCGAGGAGCGGCACGACGTTGTAGGCGAGCGTGTTGGCGTGGACGCTGTGCTCGACCTTGCGGGCGGCAGCGGCGCCGTCGCCGATGAGCTGGTCGACGTCCTCGCCGACCGCCGCCACCTGGCCGGTCAGCTCGTCGATGCCCTTCTGACCGGCGCCGCCCGCGGCCTGGAAGCTGGTGCAGACCATTGCTGTCAGGCCGAAGGCGTCATGCAGCGCCTTGGCCGGGAGCATGATCACCATCGTGGTGCAGTTCGGGTTGGCGATGATGCCCCTGCGCGCCTCGCCGATCGCGCCCGGGTTGACCTCCGATACGACCAGCGGGACGTCGGGGTCCATGCGGAAGGCACTGGAGTTGTCGACGACCGTCGCGCCGGCTGCGGCAAAGCGCGGTGCCCATTCGCGCGAGGTCGTGGCGCCCGCGCTCAAGAGCGCGAGGTCGAAGCCTTCGATCGTGTCCTCGCGGATCGGCTGGACGACGAGGCCGTCGTCCAGCGTCTTGCCCGCGCTGCGCTCGGAGGCGAACGCGACCAGCTCGTGGCCCGTAAACCGCTCGCGCGCGAGGCGGCGCATGATGGTGCCGACGGCACCCGTGGCTCCGACGATCGCGATCCGCATGGTCAGGAGAACGCTCCGAACGGCTCCTCGGGGCGGATCGAGTCCGGGCCGGAGAGCTCGAAGGCGGCATGCAGCGCGCGCACGGCGTCGGGCACGCGGTCGCCGCGGACGACGCAGGAGATGCGGATCGGGCTGGTGGCGATCATCTCGATGTTGATCTCATTCTCGCCGAGGGTGCGGAACACCTTCGCGGCGACGCCCGGGTGCGACTTCATCCCGGCGCCGACGATCGACACCTTGCCCATCGCCGGGTCGGTCGCGACATCGATCCCGAGCTCCGCGGCAATCGGTGAGATCGCCGCCTGCGCGCTCGGCACGTCCTCGCGCGGGACGGTGAAGGACATGTCGGCGCGCTGGCCATCGGAGACCGGCTCATTCTGGATGATCATGTCGATGTTCACATTGGACTCGGCGAGCGCGGTGGTGACACGCCCGGCGATCCCCGGCGTGTCCGGCACGCCCATGAGCGTGACGCGGGCTTCGCCGGTGGAGTGGGTGACGGCCGTGATGAGGGGGTGTTCCATGGTCTCCTGCTCTCCGACGACAACCGTACCCGGCCCGTCGTGGAAGCTTGATCGGCAGTGAATCTTGACGCCGTGGTTGCGTGCGTACTCGACGCTGCGCAGCTGCAGCACGCCGGCACCCGAGCTCGACATCTCGAGCATCTCCTCGAACGAGACGACCGGCAGCTTGCGTGCGTCGGGCACCAGGCGCGGATCGGCGCTGAAGACGCCGTCGACGTCGGTGTAGATCTCGCAGACCTCGGCGCCGATCGCGGCCGCGACAGCCACGGCGGTCGTGTCGCTGCCGCCGCGGCCGAGCGTCGTGACGTCACGCGCGGTCGAAACCCCCTGGAAGCCCGCGACGAGCACGATCGAGTCCGCTTCGAGGGCGTCGCGGATGCGGTCGGCGCGCACCTCCAGGATGCGGGCCTTGGTGTGCGAGGTGTCCGTCACGATCCCGGCCTGCGAGCCGGTCAGCGAGATGGCGCGATGGCCGAGATCGTTGATCGCCATCGCGCAGAGCGCACACGAGACGCGCTCGCCGGTCGACAGCAGCATGTCCATCTCGCGCGGATCCGGGTTCGGCGAGACCTCGTTGGCCGCGGCGATCAGCGCGTCCGTCTCCTTGCCGCGCGCGCTCAGCACGGCGACAACGCGCGTGCCGTCCTCGCGCTTGGCGACGATCCGGCGTGCGGCACGCTTCAGCCGCTCTGCATCGGCGACGGAGGTGCCGCCGAACTTCATGACCACGGTCTCGGGCATCGGGTCCGTGGAGGATAGGTGGTGAGCTGGCTAGGGCAGCTCGATGCCGGACGCCGCGCGGATGGCCGTGGCCATCGCGTTGTCGGACGGCACCCAGGCGACCTCCCAGACGTTGCCCTCGGGGTCGGCCCAGTAGGCCGCGCGGCCGCCCCAGTCGGCGTCCTCGGGCTCCTTGAGAATCGTCGCGCCGGCGGCGCGCAGCGCGTCGATGGCTGAATTCACCTCGTCGCGCTCGTCAACGTTGATCGCCAGGGACATCCCGACCCCCTGCGGCGGCGGAGCCTCGCCCGACCGTGCGTCCGCGGCGAGGTTGGAGAGTGGATAGAGCGTGAGGACTGCGCCGCTCGTCGCGAAGGCCGCGAACTCGTCGCCCGGGATGGCCAGCTCCCAGCCGAGGCCGGCGTAGAAGTCGCGCAGCGCCGGCAGGTCGCGGGCGCCGAGCGTGATGACGGTGATGCGTGCGGGGATCGGCATGGCGACATCCTCCCGCGCCTGTCTTGAAGGAAACGGTCAGGACCGCAGGGCCGCCGGCGTGCGGCCGGAGAGCAACACGGCTTCGCGCGTCATGTGCGCCTGGTCGGCGTAGCCGACGTCCGCGGCAACCGTCGCGAGCGGGGCGCCGGCACGCACGCACGCGAGCATCCGCTGGAAGCGCATGACGCGCGCGAACGTCTTCGGCCCATAGCCGACCGCCGCGGCGAAGCGGCGGCGCAGCTGGCGATCGCCCAGGCCGACGGCGCCCGCCGCAGAGGCCAGCCGCTCGCCTGTTGCGATGAGCGCGGCGGCTCGTGCCACCGCGAGGTCAGCCGGGACGGTTCCGCGGAACCGCCGCTGCAGGACGCCGAGCGGGTCCTCGGCGAACGCGCGCCCGTCCGCGCCCCACAGCTCCTCGAGCGGGATGCGGAGGTCGCGCAGCTCGCCGGCCGGGACGCCGAGGACGTCGGGCGCCGCGCCCGGGCGCAGCCGCACCCCGAGGATCGTCGCGCCGCTGCGCGCCGGCACCTGCGAGGCGCACGTGTCGACGCCGGCGGCGATCGCCTCGCCATCGCGGATGACGAGGTCGGTCACGCCGTCGGGGACGATGAGGTGCGCGCCGTCGGCTTCGCGGTCGATTCGCCAGAGCGCGCTGACGACGCCGCGCAGCTCGCGCGGCGGCGACCACTCGGCGTAGCGGTCCATGGCTACAGCGCTCGGCGCCCGGACATGGCGCGGCCGAGCGTGACCTCGTCGGCGTACTCGAGGTCGCTGCCGATCGGGAGGCCGCTGGCGAGGCGGGTGACGATCACCGAAGGCGTGCGCTCGCGGAGCGCGGTCGCGATGTGCAGCGCGGTCGCCTCGCCGGTCGTCGTCGGGTTGGTCGCGAGCACCACCTCGCTGATCCCGCCCGCCTCCACGCGCCGGTAGAGCTCGGCGAGCTTCAGGTCGTCGGGGTCGACGCCGTCGATCGGCGACAGCGCGCCGCCGAGCACGTGGTAGCGGCCGCGGAACTCGTGCGTGCGCTCCATCGGGATGACGTCGCCCGCCTCCTCGACCACGCAGATCAGCGCCGCATCGCGCCGCTCGTCGGCGCAGATCCCGCAGCGCGGGCCCTCGGCGAGGTTGAAGCACACTTCGCAGAACCCGATCTTCTCCTTGACCTCGCGGATCGCGTCGGCGAGCGCCGTCGCGTCCTCGGGCTCGGTGCGCATGATGTGGAAGGCCAGGCGCTGGGCCGTGCGCGCCCCCACCCCGGGAAGCTTCCCGAGCTCGGTGACGAGCCGTTGGACGGGGGGCGCGAACAAGGACGACCTACATGCCTGGAAGGCCGAGGCCGCCCAGGTCCAGCCCGCCGGTGAGGCCGCTCATCTTGGAGGCGGCGAGCTCCTGGGCGGAGCGCAGACCCTCGTTCACCGCGGCGAGGACCATGTCCTGCAACAGCTCGGGGTCGTCGGGATCGATCGCGGCGGCGTCGATGACGATCGACTTGACCTCGAGGTCGCCCGAGACCGTGACCTTCACCATCCCGCCGCCTGCCGACGACTCGACCGTCTCGTGCTTGAGCTGCTCCTGGGCGGCGACCATGTCCTGCTGCATCTTCTGAACCTGCTGGAGCATCTTGTTCATGTTGGGCGGCTGGGGCATCAGGCTGCGCCTTCCGGTTCGGGGTCGTCGAGGATCTCCTCGGCGTCGAATTCTGCCTTGAGACGCTCGAGCAGGTCCTCCTCGGGGTTACCCGGAGGGGCGACGACCGGCACCGGCGGCGCCTCTGGCTCGCGGGCCTCCACGCTGATCTGCGGCGCGATCCCGGTGAGCCCGCGTACCGCCTCCGAGAGCGCCTGGCGCGCGCGGGCCGACTCGGCCTTGCGGTGGCGCATCGTGTCCTGGGGGCGGAAGGCGATCACGAGCCGGCGCTCGCCACACTCGACCGGTCTCGCCTCCGTCAGGCACATGGCCAGCAGGTCGTCGTCGGCGCGGACGGCGTCCACGATCGCCGGCCATAGCTCGGTCATGAGGCCCAGCTCCAGCGCGCCGGCGGGCTCGGCGACCGCGACGGTGGTCGTCGTCTCGACGACGGCGACCGTACCTGCCTGCGGCGCCGGGGCGGCCTCGGGCGGCGCGATCGGCGTGGCGGCCTGCGGCTCGGTCGGCACGCCGGGCGGGCGCGGCGGCGCAGGCGGCTGCGGGAGCGTGATGGACGGCGCGGGCTCAGCCTGCGCAAGCGCCTGCTCGAGGCGCTCGATGCGGGCGTGCAGCGCACGGGCCGACGGGTCGACCTCGGGGCTGGCGGCCTTGGTCAGCGCGAGCTCGAGCTGGGTGCGAGCGTCGGCCCCGTCGCGCACGGCCTTCATCGCCGCGGCGAGGAGGTCCAGCAGCCGGACGGCGTCGGCGTGGGTGACGCGCCGCGCCTGCTCGGCCAGGCGCTCGTCGCGGTCAGGCGTGATCGCGATCTCAGCAGGGACCGATCCGAGCGTGTGGACGACCAGCAGCTCGCGCGCGTGGGCCTCGAGGTCGCGCATGAAGCCGCCCATGTCGCGCCCGCTCTCCCCCAGCCGCGCGACGGCGAGAAGGGCCGCACGCGGGTCGTGGGCGGCGACAGCGTCGACGGCGCCGAAGACGACGTCCGCGTCCGCGACGCCCAGCACGGCCAGCACGTCGTCCAGCGCGATCGAGCGGCCGCTGTAGGTGAGCAGCTGCTCCAGGGTGCCGAGCGCGTCGCGAAACGAGCCGGTCGCATGGCGCGCGAGCAGGCCGACAGCGTCGGGGCCGATCTCGATGCCCTCCTGCTCGGCCACGCGGCGCACAACCGAGGCGAGCTGCTCGACGGTCGGGCGCGTGAAGTCGAAGCGGTGGCAGCGGTCCACGACGGTCGGCAGCACCTTCGCCGCCTCGGTCGTCGCGAGGACGAAGACCGTGTTCGGCGGCGGCTCCTCGAGCGTCTTGAGAAACGCGTTCCACGCGGCCGTGGAGAGCATGTGCGCCTCGTCGAGGATGTAGACCTTGCTGCGGCCGCTGACCGGGGCGTAGGCGACGGAGTCGCGCAGGTCGCGGATGTCGTCGACGGAGTTGTTCGAAGCGGCGTCCATCTCGA
>JAWVFZ010000109.1:0-11007 GCA_033855555.1 Solirubrobacteraceae bacterium | reverse complement strand
ATCGGCTCGTCGATGTCGATCTGCGCCGTCGCCATGACCCGGGCGAGCGTCATGTACTGGCCGATGACGAGGAGGAGCTCGATGATCTCCTGCGCGGAGAAGCGCTCGGTCATCGCGGCGAACGTCTGGTCCGACGGCGTCGCGTCGCGGACGACCTCGTCGGTGAAGCGCAGGACGAGCGCGTCGTCGCCTGCGGCGCCGGCGCCGCTGCGGCATGACGCGATCTGCTCGTCGGACGCGCCAACCGCCCGGGCGATCGCCTCGTGCTGGACCCATTCGTACTCGGCACCGGGCGTGAGCGCGGCGACGCGCAGGATCGCGAGCTCGCGCAGGAGCGGGTCGACGGTCGTGTCGCGCAACAGCGCGAGGCCATAGCGGGCCCAAGGGACGAACACGGTCTCGGCGTTGGCGAGCAGCCGGAAGATGTTGGCCTTGGGGACGTTCGGGTTCGCCGGCTCGGCGTAGGGGAGGCGTGCCATGACGTGATCCTCACAGACGACCGGCCTAGTCGAGGAAGCGAAACCGCATCAGCGCGATGACGGCCCGCACCCCGTCGCGCCAGTCGATCTTCTTTCCCTCCGCGTACGTGCGCCCGTAGTAGGCGATCGGCACCTCGTAGAGGCGGACCCCGCGCCTGAGGATCTTCGCCGTGACCTCGGCCTCGAAGGCGAAGTCGTCGGAGCGCAGCTCGAGCGAGCGGATGAGGTCGCCGCGGAACGCCTTGTAGCCGACCTCCATGTCGCTGATCGTGGTGTTGAACAGCACGTTGGTCAGCAGCGAGAGGAAGCGATTGCCGGCGTAGTGCCAGAAGAGGTGCGCTCGCTGGGGCTCGCCGCCGCGCAGCCTCGTGCCGTACACCGCGTCTGCGACGCCCTTGCGCAGAGGGTCGAGCAGTCGCGGCAGGTCGCTGGGGTCGTACTCCAGGTCGGCATCCTGGATGACGACGATCGCGCCGCGCGTCTCGGCGATCCCGGCGCGCACCGCAGCGCCCTTGCCGCGATTGGAGGGCAGGCGCAGGACGCGGACGTGCTCCAGTTCGAGGGCGGCGGCGAGATCCGCCGTGCCATCGGTCGACCCGTCGTCGACGACGATGACCTCGACCGGGCCGCCGAGGTCCTCCGCGGCGAGTCGGCGCAGCACCGCTTCGACGGTGCGCGCCTCGTTGAAGGCAGGAACGATGATCGACAGGAGCTCGGGCGCCACGGGCGCGGAGCCTATGTCCCACCACGTCCGTACGCTTCGCCCGTGCTCGTTCGCGGCGGCGTCATTCTCATCGCGGCCGCTGCGATCGTGTTCGGGCTGCATCGGCTGGGTGATGTGCGGGCGTGCCAGCACGCGCGCACCGAGGGGTTCGCGGCATCGCTCGGGCGACCGGTGCCAGGTGGGCCCGATCGACTCGCACGCGACGTGATCGCTCACTGCCGTGGCGGGAGCGACCTGTCGGCCACGAGCGTCGCGCTCGCGCGTTCCGGCGCCTTGGGCACCGCGGGACGACTCGCCCGCGAGGCCATCAGGCGCGATCCGCGCGACTACCTGGGCTGGGTCGCGCTGGCGATCGTCCTGCAGCGCGACGATCCCGTCGCCTCGCGCCGCGCCGCGCGAAGGGCGCTGGTGCTCAACCCGCGCTACGCGGCTGCGCAGCAGCTGGCGTCGCAGCGTCCCGCCGGCGCGCCCGCGGGTCCTTGAAGCGCAGGATCGGCCGCTCGACGAGGTAGTAGCTGGCGGTTGCGCAGGCCGTGGCCGCCGCGGCAGTCGCCAGTGTCACGAGCACATAGCTGTGGGGAAGGTGATCGTTGAACTGTTCGGCCAGCGGGAGATGCCACAGGAAGATCCCGTAAGAGACGAGGCCCAGCCAGGCGAGGGGTCGCCAGGCGAGGAGGCGCCGCGGTAGGCCGCCGCGGTCGTCGCCGAACACGGCGGGAAGCACGAAGAAGAATGCAATCGCCGCATAGAAGACATATTCGGCGAGCCAGGTGCGCTCCGAGTAGAAGGGTGGGAACGTCCGGGGCAGCCCGAGCCGCGTAGTGATGGCGAGCGTCGCGAAGGCTGCTGCCCATGCCGCCCACGGCCGCTGGACGACGAGCCTCACCGGGGCCGGCAGCTCTGCGTCGGAACGCCCGTGCCAGACCGCGCTGGCGACCGCCAGTCCCATCCCGAGTGCGAACCACAGGAACGTTCCGGGGAGCGTATTGGCGAACGTCCCGTTGGGGTTCGTGTGGTGCTCCACGGTATGACCGACGACGCTTGCGGCCGCGAGGATCGCGAGCGTCACGTACTCGGCGCGTGCCTGCAGCATCGGGTCGCGCCCGCGAAGCAGCCGCGCCGCGGCCATCGCGTAGAACGGCAGGATCACGTAGAAGCTGAGCTCCACGCACAGCGACCACGCGGGCGCCAGGCCGCCGGTGATCCACCCGGGGTGGAGATTCTGCACGTAGCCGTAATAGATCCACCAGCTGTGCGTGAAGACGGCGGCCAGTCCCGGCCAGATCGCGAGCACGGTGAGGGCCAGCCAGTAGGCCGGCACGATGCGCAGGAGGCGGCGCCGGCCGTAGGCGAGCAGGCGTGGCGGGGCGCGTCCCTCGAGTCGCCCTGCGACGAACGGCCGGTAAAGGAGGAAGCCCGAAATCACAAAGAAGATCGTCACGCCGACGTTCAGCCGCGCCGTGAATGGCCCCAGCAGGTCGTTCGACGAGTTGAACGTCGACAGCCCCGAGGTGTGCGTCGCCACCACGCTCAGTGCCGCCACCGCTCGGAGCGAGTCGAAAAGCGGGAACCGTGGATTGCCGGGCGGCGGAGCGACGACGTCCGGGACGTCGTGAGGGCGGGCTCGCATCGGCGCCGCAGCATACGCTTCGATTCGTGCGCGGCTTCGAGCGTCGGCTCGCCCTCATAGCCACCCTCGGCCTCGCCGTCCGGGTGCTGTACACCGTCCTGAACCGCCGCTACGCGGTCATCGGGGACGCGCAGACGTTCCACCTCGAAGCCGGCTTCCTCGCCGACGGCCAGGGCTTCCATCACATCCTCGACGGGGCGCCGACAGCGGAGCATCCACCGCTCCACATCGTGCTGCTGGCCCTCGTCGACTTGCTGGGCGGCCATTCGGTCCTGAGCCAGAAGCTCGTCCTGTGTGTCGTCGGAAGCGGGACCGTCGTGCTTGTCGGCGTGGCCGGGCGGCTCCTCGGCGGTCCGCGGTTGGGGCTGGCCGCGGCTGGGATCGCCGCCGGCTACCCGATGCTCTGGCTTGCCGACGGATCGCTGATGAGCGAGACGACGTACGCGTTCTTCGTCGCTGCGACCCTCGTCTGCGCGCTCGCCTACCGGCGGCGGCCGTCGGTGTTGCTTGCGGCGGCACTCGGCGCCCTGATCGCACTCGCGGCGCTTACGCGCGGTGAGGGGCTGGCGCTGCTCCTGCTGCTCGCGCTGCCACTGGCGTGGCGCCGCCCACGGCATCTCGTGGCGGTGGGCGCGGCGGCGGTCGCGGTGCTCGCGCCTTGGACGGTCCGGAATCTCACGACCTTCGACAAGCCGTTCCTGATCTCCACCAACGGCGAGGCCATCTGGGCGGGGGCCAACTGTCACCAGACGTACGACACCGACCAGATCGGCGCGTGGATCCTCGCCTGCTACGGACCGCAACCGGCGGGCGACGAGAGTCAGCAGGCGCTGGTCTACCGCGACCGCGGGCTGCGGTACATGCGCCACCACGCCGATCGGTTGCCAGTGGTCGTCGCGGCCCGGCTCGGTCGCGCCTGGGACGTCTACCGCCCGTGGACCCAGGGGACGTTCTTCTCCGCGCTCGAGGGGCGCCGCCCGCGCGCAACGCACCTCGGCCTGCTCGTCTACTGGGCGCTCTTGCCGTTCGCGGCCGTCGGGGCGGTGGTGATGCCGCGCCGCCGCCGGAACGGCCTCTGGATCCTGCTGGTGCCGATCGCGATGGTGACGCTCGTAGCCGCCGCGACGTACGGGACGACCCGTTTCAGGATGGCGGCGGAGCCGAGCATCGTCCTGCTTGCGGCAACGGGGCTCGAGGCCGCGATGTTGCGGGTGCGGCGGGCGTGAGCGACCTGCGCCGCCGCACGGTCCGTGGTGCGGCGATCACCGCCGCGTTCGTCATCGGCATCGACGCGATCGTTGCGGCCCAGGGACTGGTGGTCACGCGGCTGCTGGGCCCGCGCGCGATCGGGCTCTATGGCCTGGTCGCGGTCACGGTCATGACGATCCTCACGCTCAAGCGGGTGGGTATCGACGAGGCGTTCGTCCAGCAGGAGACCGAGGACCCCGAGGCCGAGTTCCAGTACGCGTTCACGCTGGAGCTGGTGCTCTCTGCGGCGCTGGCGCTCGTGATCGTGGTGCTGGCGCCCATCCTCGCCGCCGCCTACGGCGAGCCGCGGCTGCTGTGGCTGACGCTGGCCAGCGCCTACCTGCCGCTGGCCTTCGCGCTGCTGGCGCCGCTGTGGATCTTCTACCGCCGTATGGACTACGCAAGGCAGCGTTTGCTGCAGGTGATCCAGCCGGTCGTCTCGATCGCCGTCACGCTGCCCCTCGCCGCGACCGGGTTCGGCGTCTGGTCGCTCGTCGTGGGCCCGGCCGCAGGCTATGCGTGCGCCGTGGCCGCCAGTCTGGCCGCCTCGCCCTACCGGCTGAAGCTGCGCTTCGACCGCGCCGTGGCGAAGCGCTACGTGCGCTTCAGCGGGTGGGTGCTGGTGGCGCTGGCTGCGTCGATGGCCGTGGCGCAGGGCCAGATCGTGGCGTTCAAGATCCACGGCGGCCTGGCGGCAGCGGGCTACCTCACGCTCGCTGCGACCGTCACGCGCTACGTCGACCGCGCCGACCAGATCGTCACGGCGACGATCTACCCCGCGATCGTCGCCATCCGCGGGCGCGCCGACGCCCTGCAGGAGCTGTTCGAGAAGTCCAACCGCGCGACGCTGCTGTGGGTCCTGCCGTTCACCTGCGGCGTGGTGCTGTTCGCGCCCGACCTCGTGAGCTTCGTGCTGGGCAAGGAGTGGGGCCCGGCACGGGTGCTGCTGCAGGGCCTCGCCGTGGCCGGGCTGCTGCAGCACCTCGGCTTCAACTGGTTCGCGTTCTTCCGCGCCCATGGCGACCCGAAGCACCCGGCGCTGGAGGCGATCGCCGGAACGATCGCGTTCGGCGCATTCGCGCTCGGCGGCCTTGCCGTCTGGGGCGTCGACGGATTCGTTTGGGGGCGCATCCTGGCGGTGGCCGTCGCCCTCGTCGTGCGCTGGCGCTTCATCCGGCTGCTGCTGCCGCGGGCGCGGCTGTCGACCATCGTCGCGCCGGCGCTGGTGCCGGTGGTGGCCGCCGCGGGCGCGGTGCTCGCGCTGCGGGCGCTGCTCTGGGGCGCAGAGCGGCCGCTCGTCCAAGCGCTCGCCGAGGCGCTGCTCTTCGCGGGGATCTACGCGGGGTGGGCGGCGTGGCGCGAGCGCCCGCTGGTGGCGGAGCTGCTGCGCTCGGTCAGGCCACCGGCCGGTCCGGCGGCTGCGCCCGTGCAACCAGCGTCCCCGCCAGCACCAGTGCCACCAGCGTGAGCGCCGGCATCTCCCAGTCCCAGTCGATCGCCGCATGCAGCGTCCAGAGCGTCAGGCCCGCGATCGGCCCGGCGGCAAGCCCGGGATCCAGGGCGTGGGCGCGTCGCGCTGCGAGCGCGACCGAGATGAGCAGCGCGGCGAGCAGCGCGAAGCCCATCAGGCCGAGCTCGGCGAGCGTCTCGAGCTCGAGCGAATGGGCATCGCGCGCGGAATCGTCGATGTTCCGGCGGGCGAGCCACTCGACGGCGAAGCCGCTGGCGCCCACGCCAGCGAGCGGATGGTCGGCGGCCACCTTCAGCGCGACCTTCCAGTACTCGTAGCGGTTGGAGCCGACCGAACTGAAGCGGGCGCTCGTCTCGCCGAAGGACGGTGTCGCGGTCGAGGTGCCCTTGGCGACCAGCACGGGCACGACGACGATCGCGACCACCATGACCGCTGCTGCCGCCGGCGCCCAGTGCGGCAGAGGCAGTCGGCCGAGCCGGGTCGTTCCGGCGCGCTCCGCCCGCTGCGACCATGCCGCGAACGCCGCGGCAGCGCCCATCAGCACGAGCAGCGCCACCAGCACGGCCGCGCCCTCGACCTCGCGCGTGTGGGTCGAGCCGGCGAGGTCGCGGACGCCGCCCGGCAACGCGCAGGCGATGGCGCCCAGCGCCCCGGCCTCGAGGCAGATCACGGCCGCGCGCAGCTGGATCCAGCTCGGCGCGAGCACCAGCAGCACGATGATGCCGGCGGCCAGCGCGGCGAGCGCCCCGCGCGAGAACGACAGGTAGACGCCGGCCGTCAGCGGCACGGCGCCGGCGGCAGCCGCGCGGCGCATCCACTCGCGGCGATCGTTGTCGCCGGCGATCCGCGCGCACAACACGACCCCGAGGGCCGCCAGGGCGCCCGTCGCGTTCCAGTAGGTCAGCGGCTGGTCCAGGCGTCCTGCCGAGGAGGCCGTCGCGTGCAGGTGCAGGACGCCCGGGAGCAATCGCCCGAGGAGGCCGTAGCCGGTGGCGACGACGATGCCCGCCGCCAGCGCCGGCTCGACCGCGCGCGCCGCGCTGCGCGGCCGGAAGGCCGCGACGATGGCGACGAACGCGCCCACGTACAGCAGCGCGCGCTCGAGGTCGTCGCCGGCCGGTCCCTGCAACGGCGCCCAGCTCGTGCTGAGCGCGATCCAGGCCGCGTAGCCGGTGAGCGCGGCGACGGCCGCCAGCCCGGCACGCGAGCGCGGGAGCGGCGCGTCCGACAGCGCGACGACGCCCGCGGCAAGCGCCCAGGCGCCGACAAGCGCGACAAGGCGCGCCTCGTCGAAGTAGCCGCCGGAGGCGAAGGCGAGCGCCGTGGGGCCGGCGAGGATGGCGGCGCGGAGGACGCGCAGGAGGGGTCGCATCGGCGCGCCAGCGTACCCTCACGGCGGCGTGTCCCGCCGCCGCCTCATCCCGCTCGGTCTTGCCCTGCTCTCGTACGCGCTCGCCTTCGGCCAGCGCCCGGGCGAGGTGATCGCCGACACGAAGGTTCAGTTGTACGTCGATCCCGCGCGGTTCCTGGGCCATGTCGTCTCGGCCTGGTCGCCGACGGCGGACCTCGGTCACGTGTGGGCCGGGCAGTACGGCGGCTACCTCTTCCCGATGGCGCCGTGGTTCACGGCCGGCGACGCGCTCGGGCTGCCCGTCTGGGTCGTCCACCGCCTCTGGCTCGGGACGCTGCTTGCGTTTGCGGCATGGGGCGTCGTGCGTCTGCTGGACGAGCTGTGGGACCGGGAGCGGGGGGTTGCGCATGCCGCCGCGGCCGTGCTGTTCGTCGTGAACCCATACGTGACCGTCTACGCGAACCGCACTTCGGTCGCGCTGCTGGCGTACGCGGCGTTGCCGTGGCTGCTGCTGTTCGTGCACCGCGGCGTGCGCGACCCGCGCGCCTGGCGCTGGCCGGCGGCGTTCGCATTGGTGCTGGCGTGCACCGGGGGCGGGGTGAACGTCGCGGTCACCGGCTGGGTGCTCCTCGCGCCGGTGCTGCTCGTGGTCTACGAGCTCGGCTGGGGAGGCGCGGACCGGCGCGCGCTCGTGCCCTACGCCGGGCGGCTTGCCGCGTGCGTGGCGGTGGCGAGCGCGTGGTGGGTCGTGCCCGTGATCGTCCACGCCCGCTATGGCACGGACTTCCTGCCGTTCACCGAGCAGCCCGGCACGATCTGGGGGACGACGTCGATCAGCGAATCGCTGCGGCTGATGGGCTTCTGGACGAGCTACATCGGCGTCGGGTTCGGCGGGCGGCTGGACCCGTTCGCGGGCCACGGTCACGTCCTGCTCTTCAGCCCGGTGGTCGTGACCGCGGGGCTGCTGGTGCCGGCCCTCGCGCTCGGCGGGTTCGCCTGGACGCGCCGTGCCCGCTACGGGCCGTTCTTCCTGCTGCTGGCGCTCGTGGGCGTCGTCGTCATGGCCGCGGGCTGGCCGGAGGGCACGCCGCTGCGCCGCGGGCTGACCTTCACCTACAACCACGAGCACGCTCTGCAGTTCCTGCGCACCACCTACAAGGCCGGGCCGCTGGTCGCGCTCGGGCTCGCCGTGCTGGGGGGCGGCGCGCTCGCCGCCGCGCTCGCGCGGATCCGCCGACAGCCGCGACAGGTCGCGCTTGCCGCCGCAGCGGCGGTGCTGGTGGGGGTCGCAGCATGGCCGCTGGTCACCGGGCAGGCCGTGGAGCGCCAGCTCGCCTTCAAGGTGCCGGACGCCTGGCGCCAGGTGGCGGGAGACCTCAGCCGCCGCGGCGACGGATCGCGGGCGCTGCTCGAGCCGGGCCAGCTCTTCGCCTTCCAGCGCTGGGGCGGGACGATCGACAACATCCTGCCCGCGCTCACCGACCACCCGGTCGCGACGCGCTACATCGTCCCGTTCTCCGATCTGCGCTCGACCGATCTGCAGTGGGGCGTGGACGACCTGATCGGCCAGGAGCGCGCGGTCCCGGGGCAGCTGCGCCGGATGCTGGACCTGATGGCGGTCGGCGATCTCGTCGTCGCCTCGGACACCGACCGCCGCCGCGGCGGCGGGCAGGGGCCGGGCGAGGCGACGCAGGCGCTCGCGCCGCTCCTCACCGTGCCCGGCAGCGTCTACGGAAAGGCGCGCAAGGCGCTCCCTGCGCCCGGCCGGATCGGCACACCGCAGCGGCTGCCCCAGATCCGGCGCGTCGAGCTGCCCACGGCCGGCATCGTGCGCGTCCTGCCGCATGGCCCCGCGACGATCGTCGACGGCGCGGCGGCCGGAATCGCGGCGCTCGCCTCCTTCGGCGACCTGCCGGCGGACCGCCCGATTCGCTACGCCGCCGACATGTCGGCTGCGACCCTGCGATCGGCCGCGGAGGCCGGCGCGACCGTCGCGATCAGCGATTCCAACCGCCGCCAGGCGTTCGTCGCTGCGCGCCTGCTGCAGAACCGCGGCGCCGTGCTTCCGGCGGGCCAGGACGTCTCCCAGGACGGCACGTTCCTGGACCCGTTCGGCCGCGGGCCGGACGCGCAGACGGTCGCCGTCCAGCGCGGGATCGCCCGCATCTCCTCGCCGTTCTCGCCGCAGACGAGCCAGTTCCCGGAGCACCGCCCGTTCGCTGCGGTCGACGGCGACGTGCGTACGTCGTGGCTGGGAGATCGCTTCCTCGCTCCCCAGCGTCGCCATCTGGACCTCACGTTCCTCGCGCCGCGCGCGGTGCCCTACGTCGACCTGCTCCCGTACTCCGACCCGCGTGGCATCACGCGCAACGTGATCGTCAACGGCCGGCTGATCAGGCTGCATCCGGGGTGGAACCGGCTCCGGCTCGGGATCGCCCGGACGCAGACGCTGCGCATCGAGCTGTTCGGGACCAAGCGGCCGACGACCGGCAGCGCGGGCGGCGGCGGGATCCGCGAGCTGCGCGTCCCCGGGCTCAAGGTCGACGAGCTGCTGCGCCCGCCGGTGCTGGCCGAGAACGCGTTGCGCGGCGCCGCCCTGTCCAAGACGCGGCTGCAGTACCTGTTCGATCGCTTCACGGCCGACCTGCCCGGCCAGCGGGGCCCACTGGCCGGCGACGCGCAGGCGGGCCTCGCCCGGGACGCGCGCGATCCCGAGCCGCAGCTGGCGCGGACGATCGATCCGCCGGCGCCGCGGCGCTGGACGGCCGACGCGTGGGTCCACGTCGCGCCGACGGCCTCCGACGCGGCGATCGACCGGCTCGCCGGGGCCACCGGCGGCGGGACGGCGACGTCGTCCTCGCGTTTCGAGAACCGCCCGGTGAACCGCGCCTCGTCGGCCTTCGACGGCGTGGCGGGCACCGCGTGGACGGGGCAGTGGATCCCCGGCCGGGCGGCGTTCCTGGCGTGGACGACACGCCGCCCGGCGACGATCAAGCACCTCAAGCTGGTGGCGCCGGACTTCGTGGCCCGCTTCCCGAAGCTCGTCAGCCTGAACGGGACCCAGGCGCCGGTCGGCGCCGACGGCAGCGTGACGTTCCCGGCGCCGGTGCGCGGCACCGCGTTCCGCCTGGACATCGTCCGCGCCGCCTTCCCTGGAGGCACGCCGGGAAGGCTGCGCCAGCGGCGCGCGGTCGCGATCGCCGAGGTTCTCGGCGCCCACCTGCGCCTCGCGGTGCCGCGCGCCGGAGCGCTTCCGAAGGCGTGCGGCAACGCGGCCGTGACGGCCGGAGGGCAGCCGCTCGCGTTTCGGGTCACCGGGGACATCGCGGCGCTCGACGCCGGCGGCCCGCTGCTTGCTCACGGCTGCGCGGCGCTCGACCTGCCGGCGAAGCGCTTCGACGTGCGTGGCGTATCGCGTACGTTCGTCATCGACCATCTGCGGCTCGACTCGCCCGCACCCGGCGGGCTCGTGCTGCCCGGCCTGGGCGGCGCGGTCATCAGCCAGGGCAAGGGCGGCGACGGCCGTCGCGACGGCGTGCGCATCCGGGTCGACGGCCCGTCGTGGCTCGTGCTCGGCGAGAGTTACGACAAGGGCTGGCGCGCGCGCTGCAACGGCCGCGACCTGGGCCCGCCGGTCCCGATCGAGGGCTACGCGAACGGCTGGCTGGTGCGGCCCGGATGCACCAGCCCGGACTTCCGCTTCGCACCCAACGGCACGCTGAAGTTCGCATACCTGCTGAGCATCCTCGGCCTGCCGTTCCTGCTGGTAGCCGCAGCTCGCCGGCGCCGCCCGCGCCTGGCCAGCCTGGCGCCGATGCCCGACCCGGATCCCGCACGCCCGCTCGGGCTCGGCGTCGCGCTCGCAGCGGGCGTCGCCATCGCGCTGGCGATCGCGTTCGTCTTCGCGCTGCGGGCCGGTGCGGTGGCGCTCCCGATCGCGGTCCTGCTGCTCTGGCGCGGGGTCGGCGTGCGCCGGCTGATCCAGGCCGCCGCAGTGCTCCTGATCGTCGGCGTGCCGGTGGTCTACCTGCTCTCCAAGTGGGACAACCGCGGTGGCTACAACACCTACTACGCGGTCGATCACCGCTTCGGGCACTGGGTCGC
>JAWVFZ010000108.1:0-3396 GCA_033855555.1 Solirubrobacteraceae bacterium | reverse complement strand
GTCGGGATACCACTGGTTGGTCTCGCCGCCGAGGAAGCCGTAAAAGCGCTCGAAGCCGCGGCCCAACGGCCACTGGCGCTTGGACGCGGCGAGGTTCATCTCGTCCTCGGCGGTGAGATGCCATTTGCCGATCGCGTATGTGTTGTAGCCCTGGTGGACGAGGACCTCGGCGAGATTCGCGCACTCGAACGGGATGTGGCCGTTCGCGTTCGGGAAACCGTCGGTGATCTCCGTGATCCCCGACATGCCGTTGGACGTGTGGTTTCGGCCCGTCAGGAGACACGACCGCGTCGGTGAGCACAGGGCCGTGGTGTGGAAGTTCGTGTACTTCAGCCCGCGCTCGGCGATCCGGTTGATGTTCGGCGTCTCGACGGGGCCGCCGTAGGGCTCCATCGCCGCGAATCCGACGTCGTCGAGCACGATGTAGAGGATGCTCGGCGCTCCGTCGGGCGCCATCGGCTGCGTGTACGGCGACCAATCGGCGACCGATTCCTTGATGTCGACGTTGATGGTTCCTCCGAACTGCTTGGCCATCGGTCCTCCTAGCGAGTGTGCTTGCAACCAGCACACCAGCCGAGAAGCGGACAGTCATCACCCAGAACGGACGACGCGGGCCGCGGCGGTTCACCCCGTTCGGATGATGCGGGCGCTCGCTCGTTCGCGACACTGGGCCCCATGCGGACCACCTCGCCATCGCACACGCTTCCGGCCGGTCACGGCGCGGTCTGGCTGCCGGGAGGCGAGTTCCAGATGGGGAACGAGGCTCCGGGTGGCTACCCCGCAGACGGCGAGGGACCGGTGCATCGCGTCCGGCTCACGCCGTTCGCGATCGAGGCTTGCGCGGTGACCAACGAGAGGTTCGCCGCCTTTGTCCAGGCGACCGACCACCGAACCGATGCCGAGCGCTACGGCTGGTCGTTCGTCTTCGCCGGCCTCCTGCCCGACGGCTTTCCCGAGACCCGTGCGGTGGCGCACGCGCCGTGGTGGCGCCAGGTCCACGGCGCCGACTGGCGCCACCCCGAGGGCCCGGACTCGGACCTCGAAGGCCGGGCAGACCACCCCGTGGTGCACGTCTCCTGGAACGACGCGACGGCGTTTTGCAGCTGGAGCGGTGCGCGCCTGCCCACCGAGGCCGAATGGGAGTTCGCCGCGCGTGGCGGGCTCGCCGGCCAGCGCTTTCCGTGGGGCAGCGAGCTCGAGCCCGGCGGCGTACACCGCATGAACGTCTTCCAGGGCAGCTTCCCCGCCGACAACACGTGCGCCGACGGCTACGCCGGCGCCGCGCCGGTCGACGCCTACGGGGCCAACGGCTTCGGCCTGCACAACATGACCGGCAACGTCTGGGAGTGGTGCGCGGACTGGTTCGACCCGTACTACTACGGAGCGAGCCCGCTCGAGGACCCCCCGGGACCGCCACGCGGGACCCACCGCGTCATGCGGGGCGGCTCGTACCTCTGCCACGAGTCCTACTGCAACCGCTACCGCGTCGATGCGCGCAGCGCCAACGAGCCCGACAGCTCGACCGGCAACCTCGGCTTCCGCGTCGTCCTGGCGGTGACCTCATGAGCACCACGACAGCGCGGCCGGACGGCGCCCGCCCCGCGGCGGCCGCCGCGCCCCAGAGCGCGGCGGCGCCGTCGCCGTTCCCGCCGATCGCCGAGTACGGGTTCCTCTCCAACTGCCACACCGGCGCCCTCGTCGCGCCGGACGGCTCGATCGAGTGGCTCTGCGTCCCGTCCTTCGACGCGCCCAGCGTCTTCGGCATGCTTCTCGACCGCGAGGCGGGCAGCTTCCGGTTTGGGCCCTTCGGCATCTCGTTCCCCGCGACCCGCGCCTACGACCCGGGGACGAACACGCTGGTGACGACGTGGCACACGCCGGGCGGCTGGGCAGTCGTGCGGGACGCGCTGACGATGGGACCGCGGCGGGACGAGGACAGCATCACCCCGCACACCCGCCCGCCGGCCGACGAGGACGCCCACCACGCGCTCGTGCGGACCGTCGAGTGCATCGAGGGCGAGGTCGAGATCGAGCTCGTCTGCGCGCCGGTGTTCGACTACGGCCGGACGCCCGCCGACTGGACACTGGCCCGGGACGGCCGGCACGCGGCCGACGCGACCGGCGCCGGGCAGACGATCCGGCTGTCGACCGACTTCGCCCTGGGCATCGAAGGCAACCATGTCCGCGCCCGCCACGTGCTGCGGATGGGCGAGCGGGCCTTCTGCTCGCTCTCGTGGGCCGAGGACCTCGCTGGGCCGGCCGACGCCCACGGGGCGGAGGCCATGCTCGCCGCGACGACAGACTTCTGGCGCGCCTGGCTGGGCCGCGCACGAATGCCCGACCACCGCTGGCGCGGAGCCCTCCGGCGCTCGGCGCTGGCCATCAAGGGCCTGACCTACATGCCGACCGGCGCCACGGTCGCCGCGCTGACGACCTCGCTCCCCGAGACGCCGGGCGGGGAGCGCAACTGGGACTACCGTTACACGTGGATCCGCGACTCGACGTTCACGCTGCGCGCGCTGCACTTCATGAACCTCGACTGGGAGGCCAACGAGTTCATGGAGTTCGTCGGCGACCTCGCTGCCAACGAGGACGGCTCGCTCCAGATCATGTACGGCATCGACGGCCGTCGCGACCTGAGCGAGAGCACGCGAGACGACCTGTCCGGCTACGCCGGCGCGCGGCCGGTGCGCATCGGCAACGGCGCCTTCGACCAGCGCCAGAACGACGTCTACGGCGCCGCGCTGGACTCGATCCTGCTTCACACCAGGCGCAGCCAGCGCCTGCCCCGGCGGCTTTGGCCCATCGTCCAGGCGCAGGCCGAGTGCGCCGCGAGCGTCTGGCGCGAGCCCGACCAGGGCATCTGGGAGGCACGCGGCGAGCCGCAGCACTACGTCTCCTCCAAGCTCATGTGCTGGGTGGCGATGGACCGCGCGGCCAAGCTCGCCGGCATCCGCGGCGACGACGAGCTGCGCGCCGGCTGGCAGGCCACCGCGGACGAGATCAGGGCCGACATCCTCGAGCACGGGCTGACCGGCGATGGCGTCCTGCGCCAGAACTACGCCACCGACGCGCTCGACGCCTCGACGCTGCTCGCTGCGCTCTTCGGCTTCCTGCCCGGCGACGACCCGCGGCTGCGCGCGAGCGTGCTGGCCGTCGCCGACCAGCTCACCGAGCATGGCTTCGTGCTGCGCTACCGCACCGGCGAGACCGACGACGGGCTGTCGGGCAAGGAGGGAACGTTCCTGATCTGCTCGTTCTGGCTGGTTTCGGCGCTGGCGATCATCGGCGAGCACCAGCGCGCCCGTGACCTCATGGAGCGCCTGCTGCGGGTCGCGTCGCCGCTCGGGCTGTTCGCCGAGGAGTTCGACGCCGACACGGGCCGGCACCTCGGCA
>JAWVFZ010000107.1:0-2860 GCA_033855555.1 Solirubrobacteraceae bacterium | reverse complement strand
ATGGACGAGGACCTGGGCGCCTTCAAGCCCGGGACGCTGTTCGTCGACGTCTCGTGTGACGAGGGCATGGCCTTCGAGTGGGCCCGGCCGACGTCGTTCGCCGATCCGATGTTCACCGTCGGGCAGGGACTGCACTATTACGCCGTCGACCACAGCCCTTCGTTCCTGTGGAACTCGGCGACGTGGGAGAACAGCGAGGCGCTGCTCGAGTACCTGCCGGTCGTCATGTCCGGCCCCGCCGCCTGGGAGCGCCACGAGACGATCCGCCGCGCGATCGAGATCCGCGAGGGCGTCATCCAGAACCCCCGGATCCTGTCCTTCCAGGGGCGCTCGCCGGAGTATCCGTACGAGCTCGTCTAGGTCCTGACGTTGTCATGGTTTCTTCAAGCGAAGGGTCTACCGTGCTCTGCGTGACCTCCCTGCGCAGCATGTCCACTCGCCGCCTCCTCGCCCTGATCGCCGGCGTCGTCGCCGCGGCCGGCGGCGGAACCGCCATCGCCGTCGCCGGTGGAGACGGGCCCACGCCGCCCGCCAAGCCGCTCGACGCCGTGATCCACGACGCGGCGACCGCACCCGCTGTCGACGGCATCACCGCGAAGATCCAGTTCACGAACCACCTGATCGACGCTTCGAGCCTGCAGGGCTCCGATCCCATCCTCAGCGGCGCGAGCGGGCGCCTGTGGCTGGGCTCCGGCCACAAGCTGCGCCTCGAGCTGCAGTCCGACAGCGGCGACGCCCAGATCGTGTCCGACGGCAAGACGGTGACGGTCTACGACGCGACGATGAACACGGCCTACCGCGCCGACCTCCCGCAGGATCCGACCGCGACTGACCCGAATCCCGACCAGCCGCCGACGCTCGCCTCGATCCAGGCCGACCTGAAGAAGCTCGCCCAGCACTGGAACATCTCGGGCGCGACGCCGACGGCGATCGCCGGTCAGCCCGCGTATTCGGTCCGCATCTCGCCCAGCCATGACGGCGGGCTGCTGGGCGCCGCCGAGCTCGCTGCCGACGCCAACACCGGCGTCCCGCTTCGCGCCGCCATCTACGCCGCCGGCGACAGCTCGCCGGTGCTGGAGCTCCAGGCCACCCACATCTCCTACGGCAAGGTCGACAGCTCGGTCTTCGACGTCGCGCCGCCGGCCGGCGCGAAGGTCACCGACTTCACGCCGAAGACGACCACGGGCTCGCCCGGCACGGAGCCCAAGCCCGTCACGGGCGCAGCCGCGGTCGGCGCCGCCGTGCCGTTCACGCTGACCGCGCCCGACAAGCTCGTCGGGCTGCCGCGCCACGAGGTCCGCCTGATCGACGCGGGCGACCACCCGGCCGCGCTCGTCACCTACGGCGCCGGCCTGGGCGGCATCGCCGTCGTCGAGCAGGCCGCCGACCCGAAGACCGATCAGCTCGGCCCGGCGGCCAAGCCCAAGGAGGGCGAGTCGGGTCTGAGCCTCCCGACGGTCTCGATCAACGGGGCCACGGGACAGGAGCTGGACACCGCGCTGGGCACGATGGTGCGCTTCACCCGCGCCGGCGTGACCTACACGGTGATCGGGTCGGTCCCGGCGGCCGCCGCGGAAGCAGCCGCCCGTGGACTCTGATTCCGGCGGGGCGCCGATCGAGGTCCGAGGCCTCGTCAAGCGCTACGGCGAGCTCGTCGCCGTCGATGATGTCGATTTGACGGTCAACGCCGGCGACGTGTACGGATACCTCGGTCCCAACGGCGCGGGCAAGACCACGTCGCTGCGGATGATGCTCGGCCTCATCCGTCCGACCGCGGGCAGGGTGCGCCTCTTCGGCCGCGACCCGCAGGCGGGCGCGCGCGCACTCGAGGGCGTCGCGGGCTTCGTCGAGGCGCCGCGCTTCTACCCCTACTTATCGGGTCGCAAGAACCTCGAGCTGATGGCGGCCTTCGACGGCGGCGACGCGCCGTCGCGCATCGACGCGGTGCTGGAGACCGTCGAGCTGACCGACCGCGCGAGCGACCGGGTTGGCGGCTACTCGCACGGGATGGGCCAGCGACTGGGGATCGCGAGCGCGCTGCTGCGCAACCCCAAGCTGCTCCTGCTCGACGAGCCCGCGACGGGCCTGGACCCCGGCGGCATGCGCGACATGCGCCTGCTCGTGCGCCGCCTGGCGGACGAGGGGATGACCGTCCTGCTCTCCAGCCACCTCATGACCGAGGTCGAGGAGCTGTGCAACCGCGTCGCCATCGTCCGCTCCGGCTCGATCGTCTACGAGGGCGAGATCGCCGAGCTGAAGCGCACGGCGGGCGGCTCCTACCAGCTGCGCACGACCAACAACGTCCGCGCGCTGGAGCTCTGTGCGGCGCGTCCGGGCATCAACGATGCGCGGCGCGACGGCGACGGCATCCGCTTCTCGGCGTCCGAGGAGGTCGTCGGCGAGCTGTCGCGCGCGCTGGTGCAAGCCGGCGCGCTCATCCTCGCCCTCACGCCGGAGACCGCGAAGCTCGAGGACCTCTTCTTCTCACTGACCGAAGGCCCGCAGGCCGCGGTGGCATCGAGCCGCGAGCGCGAGCTCGACCAGGCCGCCGTATGACCCCTTCGACGGCGACCGTCTACCGCTGGGAGCTGCGCAAGCTGCGCTCGCAGAAGCGCACGTACCTCGGGCTCGGCGGGGCCGTCGCGGTCCCGCTCATCTTCGTCGGCGCCACGAGCATCCAGGGCGGCGGCCCGACCGACGTGCCGTTCGGGCGCTACATCCACACCAGCGGCCTGGCGATCCCGCTCGTGCTGCTGCTCTTCGGCTCGATCTGGCTGTACCCGCTGATCACCGCGCTGGTCGCCGGCGACATCATCGCCTCCGAGGACCACAACGGCACGCTCAAGATGATCCTCACCCG
>JAWVFZ010000106.1:0-8218 GCA_033855555.1 Solirubrobacteraceae bacterium | reverse complement strand
CTCGTCGCGACATCGATCATCGAGTCGGGGATCGACATCCCGCAGGCCAACACGCTGATCGTCGAGCGCTCCGACGTCTTCGGGCTGGCCCAGCT
This sequence comes from Solirubrobacteraceae bacterium, assembly GCA_033855555.1. GTDB lineage: Bacteria > Actinomycetota > Thermoleophilia > Solirubrobacterales > Solirubrobacteraceae > AC-49. Next base: position 8,123 of record JAWVFZ010000106.1, on the reverse strand, counting down.
CTACCAGATCCGCGGGCGCGTCGGCCGGTCTCGCGAGCGGGCGTACGCGTATCTGCTGTACCCCGCGCACGCCGCACTCACCGAGGACGCGATGAAGCGCCTGAGCGCGCTCAGCGACTACACCGAGCTCGGCGCCGGCTTCAAGATCGCGATGCGCGATCTCGAGATCCGCGGGGCGGGCAACCTGCTCGGCGACGAGCAGTCGGGCCACGTGGCCGCGCTGGGGTTCGAGCTGTACCTGTCGATGCTCGACGACGCCGTGCAGGCGATGGCCGGCAGCGACCACGACGGCGACGCGCCCGAGCCGGTCCGCCTCGACGTCAACGTCGACGCCTACGTCCCCGCCGACTACATCCCCTACGAGCAGGCCAAGATCGACACGCACCGCCGGATCGCCGGCGCGCGCGAGGTGGCCGACGTCGCTCTATTGCGCGACGAGCTCGACGACCGATTCGGCCCCGTGCCCGAACCGCTGTCGAACCTGCTGCTCCTCCAGCAGGCGCGGATCAAGCTGGGCCAGGCCGGGGCGCGGGTCGTCACGTTCCGTGGCGGCCGGCTCGCGGTCACGCCGATCGACCTCGATGACGAGCAAGCCGCCCGCCTGAAGGCCGAATTGCCGCAGGCTCTCTACGAGCCCGGCCGCTCCCAGGTTTCCCTCAAGGTTCCCGACGATCCGGAGGAGCGCTTCCCCGCCGTCGTCCGCGCGGCCGACGCCCTGCTGGCGGTACGGAGCGTCTCAGCAGCCGAGCCGCTATCCTCACCCGTCCCATGAAGCTGTCCCCCCGTCTCCTGGCGCTCTGCGCTTTTTTTGTGGCCGCGATCGCCCTTGCTGCGTGCGGTGGATCCTCGATCCCCGGCAACTCCGTGGCCAAGGTCGGCGACACGCCGATCACGAAAACCGACTTCAACCATTGGCTGACGATTGCCGCGACCTCTTCTCAGGGCCAGGGCGATCCCGACATCGCCTCCGGCAAGAAGAAGGCCGAGATTCCCGACGCCCCGGACTTCACCAAGTGCATCGCCGCCAAGAAGGCGACCGCGCCTGCGCCGGCCAAGGGCCAGCCCAAGCCGACGGACGCCCAATTCAAGACGCAGTGCCAGACCGAGTACAACGGCCTGCGCGACCAGGTCCTGCAGTTCCTGATCTCCGCCCAGTGGATCGTCGGCGAGTCCAAGGACCAGGGCATCAAGATCACAAACACCGAGGTCGACAAGCAGTTCGCGACGACCAAGGCGCAGTCGTTCCCCAAGGAGGCGGACTTCCAGAAGTTCCTCAAGTCCTCCGGGATGCAGCTGACCGATCTGAAGTTCCGCGTGAAGGTCCAGGCGCTGTCGGACAAGCTGCGCACCAAGATCACCAAGGGCAAGAGCACGGTCACCGACGCGCAGGTCAAGGCCTACTACGACAAGAACAAGGCCCGCTTCGCCCAGCCTCAGCGCCGCGACCTGAAGGTCGTGCTCACCAAGACGAAGGCCAAGGCCGATCAGGCGCTGGCCGAGCTCAAGGGTGGCAAGAGCTTCAAGACGGTCGCCAAGAAGTACTCGATCGACCAGGCCTCCAAGAACCAGGGCGGCACGCTGCTCGCGGTCGCCAAGGGCCAGCAGGAGAAGGCGCTCGACGATGCCGTCTTCAAGGCGCCCAAGGGCAAGCTCGAGGGACCGGTCAAGACGCAGTTCGGCTACTACGTCTTCGAGGTCTCGAAGATCACCCCGGCAAGCCAGCAGACGCTCACGCAGGCGACGGCGACGATCAAGCAGTTGCTGCAGTCCCAGAACCAGCAGAAGGCGCTGGACAGCTTCGTCAAGGACTTCCAGAAGCGCTGGAAGGACAAGACGAACTGCCGCACCGGCTTCGTGACCCAGGACTGCAAGAACGCGCCGAAGCCGAAGACGACGTCGACGGTCCCCGCGACGCCGACCCAGAGCGCTCCGCCCGCGAACCAGGGCACCACGACCAGCGGCGGGTGAGCGACCCCGACGAGGTTGCGCAGGCGGTCGGCCGGCTCGACGAGCTGACCCGCCGCCTGCGACAGGAGTGCCCGTGGGATCGCGAGCAGGACGAGCGCTCGATCGTCCCGCACACCGTCGAGGAGGCCTACGAGCTGGCTGACGCCGCCGAGCGTGGCGACGACGCCAAGCTCCTCGACGAGCTGGGAGATGTGCTCTTCCAGGTCCACTTCCTCGCGCTGCTGCTCGAGGAGCGCGGCGCCGGCTCGATGGCCGACGTGGCCGAGCACTGCCGCCAGAAGCTGATCCGCCGCCACCCGCATGTGTTCGGGGAGGTGGAGGTCGAGACGGCGGGTGACGTCCTCAGGAATTGGGACGCCATCAAGCAGGGCGAGGAGGGGCGCGAGCCTGGCATCTTCGGCGAAGTGCCCGAAAACCTGCCCGGGCCGCTGTACGCCCGCAAGATCCAGCGGCGCGCCGCGACGTCGGGGTTCGACTTCCCCGACGTCCCCTACGACGCCGTGACGGGCGAGCTCGAGGAACTCGAGGCGGCCACCTCGCGCGAGGGCCAGTTCCACGAGGTGGGCGACGTGCTCTTCGCGGCGGTCAACATCGCGCGCAAGCTGAAGGTCGACCCCGAGCTGGCCCTGCGCGCCGCGACGGGGCGCTTTCGCGGGCGCGTCGAGGGCGCCGAGGCGCTCGCCGCTGCAGACGGGGATCACTGGGATGAATTGACACCCGAGCGCCAGCTCGGCTACTACGCGCAAGCGCGACTGAACGAGGAACCCGACAGATGAGCCAGATCGAGAAGGTCCACGCCCGCCAGATCCTCGACTCCCGGGGCAACCCGACGGTGGAGGTGGAGCTCTTGCTGAAGTCCGGCGCCGCCGGGCGCGCCGCTGTCCCCAGCGGCGCCTCGACCGGCGAGTTCGAGGCCACGGAGCTGCGTGACGGCGACAAGTCCGTGTACCAGGGCAAGGGCGTGACAAAGGCCGTGGGCAACGTCAACGGCGAGATCGCCGAGGCGATCCACGGCCACGACGCGCTCGACCAGAAGGGCCTCGACCGCGCGCTGATCGAGCTCGACGGGACTCCCAACAAGTCGCGCCTGGGCGCCAACGCGATCCTGGGCGTCTCACTCGCCGCGGCGCACGCGGCTGCTGCGGAGGAGGGGCTGCCGCTGTGGCGCTACCTCGGCGGCGAGGCGGCGCACGTGCTTCCGGTGCCGATGATGAACGTCCTCAATGGCGGCGCCCACGCGGACAACAAGGTCGACTTCCAGGAGTTCATGGTCGTCCCCGCCGGCGCGCCCTCCTTCACGGAGGGCCTGCGGATGGGCGCCGAGGTCTTTCACGCCCTCAAGGGCACGCTGCACGACCGCGGCCTCGGGACGGCGGTCGGCGACGAGGGCGGCTTCGCGCCGGACCTCGGGTCCAACGAGGAGGCGCTCCAGATGCTCATGCGCGGCATCGAGGCCGCCGGCTACCGGCCGGGCGAGGACGTCGTGATCGCGCTGGATCCGGCGGCCAGCGAGATCCGCTCCGGCGACGCCTACGAGCTCGAGCACGAAGGCCGCACGCTGAGCGCCGAGGAGATGGCCGATTACTGGGCCGAGCTCGCTGGCAAGTACCCGATCGTCTCCATCGAGGACGGGATGGACGAGGAGGACTGGGCCGGCTGGAAGGCGCTCACCGAGCGCCTGGGCGACAAGGTGCAGCTGGTCGGCGACGACCTGTTCGTCACCAACGTCGAGCGCCTGCAGCGCGGTATCGACGCGGGCGTCGCCAACTCGATTCTCATCAAGGTCAACCAGATCGGGACGCTGACCGAGACGCTGGCGGCCATCGATCTCGCGCGCTCGAACGGCTACACCGCCGTCATGTCGCACCGGTCAGGGGAGACCGAGGACGTCACGATCGCCGACCTCGCGGTCGCCACCGGCTGTGGGCAGATCAAGACCGGCGCCCCGTCGCGCTCGGATCGCGTCGCGAAGTACAACCAGCTGCTGCGCATCGAGGCGTCGCTCGGCGCCGACGCGACGTACCCGGGCCGCAGCGCCTTCCGTTCGTAGCGACAGATCCCGCCCACACGTCCAGAGCCGGAGGATTTCGCGGCATGGGCGCGAACGCAGTCCTCATGGCCGCCGCCCGCGCCCGCCAGAGCCCTGCCCGGCCGCCCCAGCGCGCGCGCCCGAAGCCCCGCGCCGTCCCCGGCGGCCGCGTGCGCGGCATCCGCTGGGATCGCATCAGCCGCGTGGCCCTGCTCGCGGTGTTGTTCGGGCTGATGCTGCTCTTCATCGGGCCCGCCCGCTCGTATGTCTCCACCTGGCAGAAGGCCAAGCACGAGCGCGCCGTCGTTGCCCAGCTCAAGCGCGAGAACGTGCGCCTGCGGGCGCGCCGCGCCGCGCTCACGCACCCGGCCGTCCTCGAGCGCGAGGCCCGCAGCCTGGGCATGACTCAGCCGGGCGAGCGCGTCTTTGTTCTGCGCGGACTACCGAAGTAACGCGCCCGGCGCCTGACGCTACCCTGCGCGACATGGCGCTGTTCGAGACGTCCATCTCCCAGTGGCTCGAGGGTGCGCGCCGCCTGGAGGCGACGCCCGACCGCGAGCGCGCGGCGCTCGAGCTGGTGGCCGACGCCGCCGTCGCGGAGCTGCGCCGGCGGCTGGGCTCGGCCTACACGGTCGACGAGCTCGTCGACCTCTACGCCGGCGGCACCGGCTGGGTGCTGGACCTCGCCTACCGCGTCGCGCCCGAGGCGCCCTGGGCCTGGGACGAGCGCACGGTTGCCGACGCCGCCTTTGCGCGCTATCTGCGCGGCGCAACGGACTACGCCGGCGGCCGCCGGCTCGAGTCCCAGCTGTAGCCGCGGGCTTGGTCGGGGCTGTCCGGCTGTCGCTCTGCCCAGATCGCGCGGGACGAGCCCGAGACTGACGAACATGGCGCTATGCGCCAGTTTCGTCGAGTACCCTCGGGGTCAAGTCTTTCATTGCCGCATTTTGCCGCTTGGGGTCAGGGCGTTCGGTGGCGCGCAGCGCGGTTCGCTGGGTAGGGCAAGCGTCGGCTGCCTGCATTGAGGGAGAAGGGAGAGGCGGCGCCGTGGTCGGGCCCCGCACGTATGAATCCTTCGTACGTTGGGCGCCCAGGTCGTGCTGGTTGGGGCCACCGTCCGGAGTTGTGGTCGCACGACGACCTCTAGCCAGGACAGTGGCCGCCGCGATCCGGTTCTCCCTCAATGCTGGCAGCCAACGCCAGTCCCGACACGCGCGATCCGCGCTGCGCGCCACTGACGCCCTGACCCCCGAGCGGCAAAATGCGGCAATGAAAGACGTGACCCCCTAGCCGGGGCGGGAAGCCGGGTGCGCCGGGCCGAGCAGGGTGAAGCAGATCGTCCGGCCCATCGGCCGGAAGCCGAGCTTGAAGTAGAGCTCCTTGGGCCAGTCCTCGGCGTCGGCGGCGATCCAGACCAGGTCGGCGTCGCCGGCGAGGTCGATCGCGAGCGACACCATCGCGCGCGCGATGCCGCGGCCGCGGTGGGACTCCGCGGTGATGACGTCCTCGACCTGCGCGAGCTCTCCGGAGCGGTAGAGCGTGGTCGTGCCGACGAGCTCGTCGCCTTCGCAGCCGGCGACGTAGTGGCAGGAGTCGGCCGCGCGATGCAGTGCGGCGCGTTCCCGGAGCAGCTGTTCGACGACCTCCGGGTCCTTGCCGTGCGGCTCGGAGGCGATCATGCGGCGCTCGATGGGTTGCAGCGTCGCCTCGTCGACCTCGCGGGCGCGACCCGCGGCGGGCTCGCGATCGCGCGGTTCGCGCAGCGCCATGTAGACGGTGCGGCTGACCAGCCAACCGCGGTCGGCGAACCCCTCTGCCAGGCGCTCGCCCTCCGCTTCGTCCTCGACGACCGCGCGGCGGTGATCGAGGTCGCCGTAGAGCTCGTCGAGGATTCGGATCAGGTCATCGATGTCGCCGGCCGGCCCGAGGACATGCAGCTGGTTCTGGACCCATACGCGCGGCAGCGCCGGGTTGTGCAGCGCAACGCCGAGCGGGTGGTCGTCGGCGCGCTGCGCGGCGGCGCCCAGCAGGCGCCGATCCATGTCGAGCGCGCGCCTGAGGTCCTGACGATCAGTCGTCGTTGTCATCGTCGGCGGCGTCTTCGCCGGCGCGACGGATGACGATGCGATCCTCTTCGATCGTCACCTCGACGGGACGCTGACCCGCCCAGTGCTCGGCGTACACGCCGCTGTCGGCGACGGCGGGATCGAGCCACAGCCCGTAGCCCTCCTCGCCGTGGTCGAACGTTCCCTCGAACGTGGATGCCGAGCCCTTGCCGCGTGCGGGCGGGCGCCGCCCGCGACCGCCCCGGCGCCCGCGGCGCCGCTTGGGCCTGTCGTCGTCGGCGTCGGCATCGCCGTTGTCCTCGTCGTCCTCGTCGGGGGCCTCCTCGGCCCTGGCGGCCTCGGCCTCGAGTTCGGCGGCGATCAGCGCGTCGTCCTCGGCGCGGAGGTCGATCTCGTCGTCGAAGTCGACACCGGCGGCACCTTCGGGCGCCTCGCCCTCGGCCGTAAGGTCGTTCTCGCGCTTGAAGGACTGGATCTGCGTGACGGTGACCTCGAGCTGATGAGCGATCCAGGCGTCGGTCCGGCCTTGGCGAACCCAGGTGCGGATCTGGTTCAGGTGTGGGCGCAGCGAGCGTCGTGCCATTGAGCGCGGCACACTAGCGAAAGCGTGGCGTTTGCCACCCTGCGGCGCCCAATGTGGCTCTAGCGTGTTTCATGCTCCTTGCATGTGGGCACAGGGCCTGCGAAAGTCCGACCCGGCAGGGAGGAAGCCAGCCCCAGTGCTCGTACTGACACGCAAGTCCAATCAGAGCATCATGATCGGCGACGACATCGAGGTCTCGGTGCTGTCCATCATGGGCGAGAAGGTTCGCATCGGAATTCAGGCTCCCCGCGACATTCCGGTCTTCCGCAAGGAGGTCTACCTCGAGATCCAGCAGGAGCGTGCGGCCGAAGCCGTCGCCGCCGGCGGGGTCCGCGCCGAGGTGGACGCCGCCCTTGCGAGGCTGAAGGACTGACGCCGCCCGCGCTCGCGCGGGCGTTACCCCATTACGTAGTAAAGCGTCTCGAACATCGCCACGGTCACGAGGACGGCGGTGGCGAGCAGCGTGGCGAGGAGGACCCAGAAGCGGGCCTTGCCGTGCTTGTGGACCTTCTCGACCTGACGCTGGCGAGCGCGCTGCACAGCCTGCCTGCGCAGCGCCTCGCGGCGTGCGCGGTCGGCCTCGGTTTCCTCGAGGAAGGCCCGCTCGAACTGGTTCAGGCTCTGGCGCATCTTGGTGGCCATGTCGCGCCAGAGGCTACACCGGAAGGCCGTTTCGGTCTCACCCGCAGGCGCTCCACAGGCCGCGTCCGGCCTCGCGTGCGCGCTGTGCCAGGCGGGCGAACTCGTCCGCGTGCGCGACGTTCGGAGGGATCGTCATCGTGCGCGCATAGCCCTTCGCGACGAGCTCGCGGTTCACGAATACCTCGTGTGGGCCGGAGGTGTACACGTAGGCGAGCAGCCGGCCGTAGCGGTCGCGCTCCTCGGCATCCATCCGCAACCTGAGGGCCCTGCCGTCGACCAGCGAGGCGTTGAAGTGGCTGGCGCGCTTGGCGAAGCACTGCACGGGCGTTCCCGGCTTCACCGACTCGGGCGTGTCGACTCCGATGTAGCGCACGCGCTCGGTGCGCCCGCCGGCGAGGCTCACCTTGATCGTGTCGCCGTCGACGACCCGGATGACGCGGGCCGTGAGCGAGCGGGCCGATGAGGTGTGGTCCTTGCGGCCGGTCAGCAGCGCGGCGAACGCGACGAGGAAGACGAGCCAGGGGAGGACGGTACGTGGGCGCATTCGCGGACGACCCTAGGGTCGCCCGCGGCGCCACGCATGTGACGTTGCAGAGCCGCGCGCGATCGACGCGCAGCCCTACGCGATCGTGACGTCCTCGTTGAGGTAGACGTCCTGGATCGCGCGCAGCAGTTCGACGCCCTCGTCCATCGGGCGCTGGAAGGCCTTGCGGCCGGAGATCAGGCCCGCGCCGCCTGCGCGCTTGTTGATGACCGCGGTGCGGACCGCCTCGGCCAGGTCCGTGTGCCCCGACGAAGCGCCACCGCTGTTGATCAGCGGCGAGCGGCCCAGGTA
>JAWVFZ010000105.1:0-5084 GCA_033855555.1 Solirubrobacteraceae bacterium | reverse complement strand
GACGCCTCGGTCGCGGCCCTGGCGGAGGCCGGGGTTCCCGTCAGGGGCTCGCTGCTGCACGCGGTGGGCACGCACGCGGCCGTCGCCGACGCGATCCTCGCCGAGGCCGCCGCGATCGGTGCAGCCGTGATCGTGCTCGGATCCGACACGCGGCGCGGCGGCATCACCGCGCACATCGCGAGCCGCGCGCCGTGCCATGTCCTCGTCCTGAACCCGGCGGCCGGCGCGCTCGGCGCCGGTGCCGACACGGACGCCTCGCGCATCTGGGCTGCCTAGTCCGGGGGACCTGGACCGGCGACTGCCGACGCTACTCCTGCGCGGCGGCCCGTGCCTCGCGTACGACGGCGAGGAAGCCGCTGGGCTCGCTCGCCTTCGAGCAGTAGGCCTCGACGCCGGCGCGCTGCGCCTCCTCACCGAGCATGTCGTGCGGCATGCCCGAGACCAAGGCGATCGCGATGCCGGGAGCCGCCTCTCGCAGCCGCGCGACCAGCGTCGAGGAGTCGGCGTCGGGGAGGAGGTGGTCGAGCAGCACAACCTGCGGGTGAAGCTCCGCCGCGAGGTCGACCGCCTCCTGTCCGGTCTCGGCCACGCCGACCAGGTCGATGTCCTCTGCATCGTCGAGCCACGCGCAGGCCAGCATGCGGAACCCGAACGAGTCCTCGCAGAGCAGCACCGTGATCGCAGGCCCCCCTGTGTTCACTCGGCCGGATGCTACGCCCGCGGCGGCGTCGACGGTGTCAGGCCGCGCGCTCGAGCACGACGACGGGGATCTCGCGGTCGGTCTTGCCCTGGTAGTCGTCGTAGGCGGGCCACGTGGCGGTCATCGTGCGCCACATCTCAGGCTTCTCGTCGGGCGTTGCGGTGCGGGCGCGGGCCGGGTACTTCTCGTCGCGGATCTGCACCTCCACGTCGGGGTCCTCTTGCAGGTTGAGGTACCACTCGGGCGGGTCCGGTGAGCCGCCCTTGGACGCGACGATGAGGTGGGCATCGGCGTAGGGCTGGTAGATCAGCGGCGTCGTGCGCTTCACACCGCTCCTGCGCCCGGTCGTGGTGAGCAGGAGCGTCTGTGTGCCCTTCCAGTCGTGACCGTGCTCGCCGCCGGTCTCCTGGTAGCGCTCGACATGCTCCGTGCCGAACAGTTGGTCGTCAGGTGTGGTCGTCATGGGTCTGGCATTCCCGATGTCGGGCGTCACCGAGCATTCGGTAACGCGTGAAGAGGTAGCCCTCGGATTCAAGCAGCCAGGCGAGCTCGGCCCGGAGCGGCGGCTCGAGCGCAGCGCCGGAGATGAGGGTGAGCGGGTCCTGCCCGCCGACGAGGAGTGGCGAAAGGACGAGGTGAAGCTCGTCGACCAGGCCCGCCGGCAGCAGCTCGGCGTTGAGGTGCGCGCCGCCCTCGCAGACGACCGCTCGCACGTCGTACTCGCTCCGCAGGCGCCGCAGCGCCTCGCCGAGGTCCATCGGAGAGAGCCGCAGATAGCTGACGTGGGCTGCGGAGGGCGCCAGCTCGGCGTCCGACTCGGTGACGATGACCACCCGGTTGCCCGGCGCGCGCAGCAGCCCGAGGTCGGGTGCCAGCCGCAGGCTGTTGGAGACGACGACCGCAAGCTGGTCCATTGCGCCGTAGCCCTCCGCGCGGACGGTGCCGGCGCCGACGAGCACTGCATCCGCCGCGCCGCGCAGGGCATGGAACAGCTCGTGATCGGCGCGGTTGGCCAGCGGCCCCGCGCGTCCGGCCAGCGCGATGCGGCCGTCCAGGCTGGCGATCATGTTCAGTGCTACCGCGGGCCGGTCGTCTGATGCGAGCTCGCGCAGGCCGACGCTCGCGGCCAGCTCCGCGGCGGTGGCCGTGCCGCCCGCCGCGGGCAGCAGCCACCGGAAGCGCGCGGGGCTCACGGTTCGTGCCCTGGCTCGATCCGCTTCGCGCGATGGAAGGTGAACTGCCTGCCCTCGCTGCCGTGGTGGACTTCTTCGGGCTCGAGCAGGAAGCCGACGTGATCGCCGAAGCCGAAGCGATCGCGGACGCGTCCGACGAACCAGTTCTCACAGCGCCGCAGGATTGGAAGGCCGTGTGCGCCCTCGTCCCATTCGCATTGGGCGAACTTGTCGACCTCGTCGCCGGTCTGGCCACCGAACACCTGCGCGAGATCTTCCGCGTCGGCGGGGACGAAATGCACCGCAAGGTGTTCGGCGTGCTCGGCCAGGCGGAACGTGTGGTTCTTGTCCGACAGGCAGGCGAGGAACCGTCCGGGGCGAATGCTCGCCTGGCTGGCGAATCCGATCAGGCAGCCGCCGAGCTCGTCGCCGCGGCGCACCGTGACGATGAACATGGGGTAGTCGAGCGTCCCCATCAGGCCGTCGAACGACGTGCCGGACATGGCCCGCACCCTACGCACACCGGCGACGGAAGGAATCCGTGCGCACCCGCGTCTTCACCGGTATGACCCGCTCACCCATCGTGCTCCTCGCTCCCTTCGTCGTCGTTCTCGCCGCCGGCTGCGGCAGTGGCGGCGGGTCGTCCGGCACTGGCAGCGGATCCTCGGGCAGCGCCTCCACAGGAGGCGCCTACGCACCGCCCGCGGCGAAGACCAACACCACGACGGCGCCGGCAACCGCCGCGCCCTCCGGGCCGACCATCAAGCTCGCGGCCGATCCGAGCGGTGGCCTCGCTTTTACCTCCCGGACCCTCACGGCCAAGGCGGGCAAGGTCACGATCGTGATGAGCAATCCCCAGAGTTCCGGCGTGCCGCACGGCATCGGGGTCCAGGGCCAGGGCGTCGACAAGGACGGCCCGGTCGTCGCTCCGGGCAGCACGTCGCGCATCCAGGTCACGCTCAAGCCGGGAAAGTACGAGTACTACTGCCCCGTCCCGGCCCACAAGGCGGCGGGGATGACGGGCACGCTCACCGTCCAGTAGAAGCGCTAGGGGCCTGTCGTGAACAGGCGCCGAAGCGGCGCGTCGGGCAAATCGGCCTTGGGGACGAACGCGTTGGCGCCGCAACCGCGGACATCCTCCTGGCTCGCGGCGTCCGGATTGCTCGACGTCAGGACCACATGCGGCTGCCACGGCAGCGCCGATAGCTCACGGGCGAGCGCAATCCCGTCTCCGTCGGGCAGCCCGATGTCGACGAGCGCCGCCCCCGGCCTGAGCTCCAGGGCAGCCGCGACGGCCGCGGCCACCGTGCCAGCCTGGCTGACGACGGTCCCGTCGCTTGCCGCGATGACCCGCGCAGCGAGCCCCCGGAAGTCGGGATCGTCATCCACGATCAGGACATGACATGCCATGACGTGGATCGTGGCAGGCGATCGCGGGCCAGGGGGTGGGGTCAGCCCCACCTCTCGGGGGGGACGGTCGGAGCGCGATTGTGGGGCCTGAGGGTATGGGCGAAGCGGCCGAAGTCCGGAACGATGCTGCTATGTCGTTTCCACGCTCCACAAGGCCGGACTCATGATCACCCCGATCGTCACCGAGGTCCGGCGCGGGACCGCTCACGGCAAGCTCGTGAGCTCGCCGAAGCCCCCCGTGCCCGCGCGCAGCTTGGCCACAGCGAGCCGGTAGTCAGCCGAGCGTGGCGATGATGATGGCTCCGCCGGCCTGACCCCGGGCGGCAATGCCGGCGGCAATCCTCGCGCTCGCGGCCTCGCTGTCGTGGGGGTTGTCGGACTTCCTCGGCGGCTCGCAGAGCCGGCAACACTCGCTCTTGGCCGTCTTGGTGCTCTCGCAGGCCTTCGCGCTCGTGGTGCTCCTCGTGGCGATTGCAGCGGGCGCACCGACCGGACATGACGCGGCGGCGACGGCGTGGGCGATCGGCGCCGGCGTCCTCGACGTGCTGGCGGTGACCGCGTTCTACCGGGCGCTGGCGATCGGCACGATGAGCATCGTGGCGCCCCTGTCGGCTACGGGAGCCGCGATCCCCGTGCTCGTCGGCCTTGCCTCGGGCGAGCGACCGCGCATGCTGCAGGTGGTCGGGATGGCCCTCGCCATGGGCGGCATGGTGCTCGCCGCACGCGAGGCCGCAGAGCCCGACGCCGAGACGCGGCGCACCGGCCGGACCGCCCTACTGCTCGCGCTCCTCGCCGCGGTCGGCTTCGGGTCGTGGTTCGCCGGGATGGACCGGGCGGAGGAGAGCGGCGACGTCGCCTGGGTGCTGCTCGCCACCCGCGCGCCTGAGGTGATCCTCCTGCTCGCGGCCTGCGCCGTTCGCCGTCCCGGGCTTTCTTCGGCACCGGGCGCCTTTGGCGCAATCGCCGCCATCGGCTTCCTCGACCTGCTCGCGAGCCTGCTGTTCGTACTCGCCACCGGACGCGGGCTGTTGAGCGTGGTGGGCGTGCTCGGCTCGCTGTATCCGGCCGTGACGGTGCTCCTCGCGCGCATGGTGCTGCGCGAGCGCCTCACCCGCGCCCAGGACACCGGCGTGCTGGTAGCGCTCGCCGGTGTGGTTGCGCTGGCGGTCGGCACGTAACGGCGGCGGCGAGGAAACGCAACGGAGGGGGCACGCGGCCCCCTCCGTTGTCTAAGGCGGTGCTTGTCCGTCGCGTTCCCCCGGGCGAACGCGACGAGCGTTGACAGTGTCAGCCGCAGCCCGTGTTGTTCCCGCAGCTCGAGCACGTGTAGCAGGACCCGGTCCGCTGCATCATGCCTCCGCACTGCGAGCACGCCGGGCCGAGGTCCAGGCCGACCATGCGCGCCGGGGTGACCGGGGGCGCGTCGGTGAGGGCCGCCGCGGCGGGCTGGACCTCGACGGTCGCGCCGCCGTTGCCGCCATTGGCGGGCGTGGCCGTGTCCGAGGAGATCGACGTCGCGGTGTCCTCGGCGATCTTCTTGGCGCGGACCTCGGGCGTGAGGATGCCGAGCTCCTCCTGGATGTCGGCGTCCAGGAAGCGGCTCGCCAGCCAGCGCATGATGTAGTCGGGCATCGACTTGGCGAACGGGATCTCCGGGTTCTGCGTGATGCCTTCGGGCTCGAAGCGCATGTAGGCGAACTTCTGCACGAGCGTCTCGAGCGGCACGCCGTACTGCAGGGCGATGGAGATCGCCGTGGCGAACGAGTTCATCATGCCGCGGAGGGTTGAGCCCTCCTTGCCGA
>JAWVFZ010000104.1:0-4882 GCA_033855555.1 Solirubrobacteraceae bacterium | reverse complement strand
AGACGAGCGAGCCGTCCTGCAAGAACGGCTTCTGCGCATAGGCGGCGAGACCGATTCCGGCAACCGTACGAACGTCGGCGTGCATGAGGCCGGCCCGGAGCAGCTGGGCGACGAGGAAGCTCGTCCCGCCGGCGCTCTCGAACTGATTCACGTCCGCTCCACCGTTCGGGTAGACGCGCGCGAGCAGGGGCACGATCCGCGAGAGGTCGGCGAAGTCGTCCCAGGTCAGGGTGATGCCGGCGGCCCGCGCGACGGCCACGAGGTGGATGGTGTGATTCGTCGAGCCGCCCGTCGCGAGCATCGCGACGATTCCGTTCACGAGCGCGCGCTCGTCGATGATCTCGCCGATCCCGAAGCCGTCACCCGCGACGGCGAGCTCCGCGAGACGCCTCCCCGCAGCTGCAGTGAGCGCAGTCCGCAACGCCGTCCCCGGGTTGACGAACGCCGCACCCGGAACGTGGAGCCCCATCAGTTCCACCAGCATCTGGTTGCTGTTCGCCGTTCCGTAGAACGTGCACGTTCCCGGCGAGTGGTAGGACTGGGCTTCCGCCTCGAGGAGCTGCTCGCGTCCGATCTTGCCCTCGACGTGGAGCTGCCGGATGCGGGCCTTCTCCTTGTTCGGGAGACCCGAAGGCATCGGCCCCGCGGGGACGAGGATCGACGGCAGATGACCGAAGGAGAGCATGCCGATCAAGAGGCCGGGAACGATCTTGTCGCAGACGCCGAGCGCGAGCACGCCGTCGAAGAGATCGTGCGAGAGCGCGACCGCTGTCGACATCGCGATCACGTCGCGGCTAAAAAGGCTCAGCTCCATCCCGGTGCGGCCCTGCGTCACGCCGTCGCACATCGCCGGTACGCCGCCGGCGAACTGGGCGATCGCGCCGCTCTCCGCAACGGCCGCCTTGAGCAGCGCCGGATAGTCGCCGAGGGGCTGATGCGCGGAGAGGATGTCGTTGTAGGCGGAGACGATCGCGAGGTTCGGTTTCACGTCCGCCAGCAGGTCCTGCTTCTCCGCGATCGCGCAAGCTGCCGCCCCGTGAGCAAGGTTTCCGCAGGAGAGCGTGCGCCGCTGTGGGCCGTCCGACTTCGCTCGGCGCACGCGCTCGAGGTAGGCGTCCCGCTCTGCTCGGCTCCGCTCGGCGACGCGCTCCGTCACCTCGAGCACCCTCGCGTCCATCTGCCGCCCGTTCACGTCGCGCGCGCCCCGGTCCTGATCGGCAAATGCGTCACTCCTTCTGCGTAGGGACCCGCGACCGATGTGGGCATCGGCCCAACGACGTTCAGACTGAGGCGCTCCGCAAGCGCGCAACACTGACCCTCGTGACAGCGTGCGCCGTCCTCGGGGGCCCCGCGGCCGATGGGACAGGTCGAGTGCCGACTCCGGGACAGGTGTGCACGCGCAGCCGCTGACGCAGGCTCTCGGGCGTGGCGCAGACGAACGCAGGACGCGTGATGCGCGTCGTCCCGAACGAGGTCGACCGTGTCGAGCAGACGCCAGGCGCGCTGCGCAGCCGGTCGGAACCGTGCGCGATCGTCGTGTTCGGCGCCTCCGGCGATCTCGCGCGACGCAAGCTCTTTCCCGCCCTCTACTCGCTGGCCTACCGGCGCCTGCTGCCGCGGGACTTCGGGCTGGTGGGCGTCGCGCGGACGCGGCAGTCGACTGCGCAGTTCCACGCGGCGATGAAGGAAGCGGTCCAGGAGTTTGGCCGCGACCCGTTCCGGCAGGACGTCTGGGACGAGCTCGAGGAGGCCGCCGTCTATATCTCCGCCGACGCGGAGGGCAAGTCCGGCGCTGACGAGGTCGGCGATGCTCTGGCGAAGATCGATCGTGAGCGGGCGACGCTCGGCAATCGCCTCTACTACCTGGCCGTGCCGCCCAGCGCCTTCGAGCCGATCGTCGAGCAGATCGGCCGTCGCAGCGGACGCGAGGGGCGCGTTCGGCTGGTTGTCGAAAAGCCTTTCGGCCACGACCTCGCCTCGGCGCACTCACTGAACGAGCTCCTTCGCCGCTGGTTTGTCGAGGAGCAGATCTTTCGGATCGACCACTACCTCGGCAAGGAGACCGTCCAGAACATGCTGGCGCTGCGGTTCGCGAACGGCATCTTCGAGCCGATCTGGAACCGGCAGTTCGTCGATCACGTGCAGATCACGGTCGCCGAGTCGATCGGGATCGAGGGCCGGGCCGACTACTACGAGCGCGCAGGCGCGATCCGCGACATCTTCCAGAACCATCTGCTGCAGCTGCTCGCGCTGATCGCAATGGAGCCGCCCACCGACTTCAGCGCCGACTCGGTTCGAAACGAGAAGGTCAAGGTGCTGAAGGCATTGCAGTCACCGGGGCCTGCGACGATCGTGCGCGGCCAGTACGGACCGGGGCTCACCGGCAACGACGAGGTACCCGGCTATCGCGACGAACGCGACGTCGGCGCCTCGTCGCTGACCGAGACGTTCTTCGCCGCGAAGCTCTTCGTCGACAGCTGGCGCTGGGCGGGCACGCCGTTCTACGTGCGCACGGGCAAGCGCCTCGCCCGCCGCGAGACGACGATCGCGATCCAGTTCAAGTCTGCGCCGCGCCCGCCGTTCGAGGAGATCTCGACTGACGGCCTTCGTCCAAACGTTCTCCTCATCCGTGTTCAGCCCGACGAAGGGGTTTCGCTCGAGATCGGCGCGAAAGTGCCGGGATCGGGCATGAACATCGGCACGGTGCAGTTGGACTTCCAGTACGGCGGCTCCTTCGACATCGATCTCCCGGAGGCGTACGAGCGCCTCGTGCTGGACGCGATGCTCGACGACGCAACGCTGTTCACGCGCGAGGACGAAGTCGAGGAGCAGTGGAAGATCGTGGACGGGATCGTCGGCGGCTGGCTCCGCGACCGGCCGGCGTTCCCGAACTACACCGCCGGCTCCTGGGGCCCAAGAGCCGCCGCCGACCTGATCGGCAGCGACGGCCGCACCTGGCGCTAGAGGCCCGAAGTGAAACTCATTTCACATCGGGCCCCTCGCGCCCGTCCGCTACGCGCACGCGTCGGCCACGTGCAATTGGTTCAGGGTCGGCTGACCTTCGACACAGCTGGAGCCGCGGCGACGGCCGGTTAGCGTGATTGTCAAGGACCACTCCCGATGGTGAAAAGACGTGCCCCTTCCACTCACAGCACCTTCCTGGTGCGGCTCTGCCTGGCCCTCGCCGTTCTCGCCGGGGCGGTCGCCCTGCTGCTCTCGATCCCCCAATCCGCTTTCAAGGCCGGGCGCATCCGCCTCGCCTCGAGTGTCGGCCCCACCGGCACCCACACGAGCAAGCTGATCCTCCGCTCCGTCCCGACCGGCGCCGAAGGCGGAGGCGCCCCCGCCACGCGCGCGCACACCGTCGCCACCTCGGCGCCCCGTCGGCGGCCGCGGCGGACGACGCGCCCGGCGGCAACGGGCGCCGTTCGGGCAAGGGCGTTCACGCGCGCAGGCGGACCGCCCACCGTCATCGCCGCGCGAGCGGAGCCTGCACCGGCTGCGCCTGCCGCGCCTGCCGCGCCTGCACCGGTTGCACCGGTTGCGCCTGCACCGGCCCCCGTTGCACCGATTCCGCCCGCGCCGACCACGCACGCACCTGCGCCGCGCGCAGCGTCCCGGCCGGCGCCGGCGCCTGCGCCTGCAGCGCCCGTGCCCGTGCCCGTGCCGGCCGCGCCTGCGCCTCCGCCGGCTGCCCCCGCGCCTCCGCCGGTCGCTCCTGCGCCTCCGCCGCCTCCGCCGGCTGCACCTGTGCCCGCGACGCCTGCCCCGGTCTTCACGCCGCCTGTGCCGCAGGCCCCCCCGCCGATTGCCGCCCCGCCGCCGCCTCCCGCGACCTTCCCGCCGCAGGGCGGCGACCAAAACGGCCATGGGCACGGCCACGGGCACGGCGACGGCAATGGCGATGGCCACGGGAATGGCAACGGCCACGGGAACGGGGACGGCAACGGCAACGCGAACTCCCAGAGCCAGGCGGGAGCCGGACCTGCTCCGAGTGTCCAGCCGCAGGGCGGAGACGAGAACGGCGGCGGCAACTACAACGGCGACAAGCACGGCTACGGCAATGGGCAAGGCGGGGGCGACGGTCACGGCGGCGGCCACGGGCACGGGGGCGGCGACGGCAACGGGCACGGCGGCGGCCACGGGCACGGCGGCGGCCACGGCAACGACTGAGAGGAGCTTCCAGTGGTGATCTGCAGCTATCTGCCGTCCCTGTCGGCCCGGGTGAGCGTGGGTCACCCGTGAGCAAGGGCCGCGGGTCGAGCGCTCAGGACGCCGGTGGTCTGCGCGGTCGCATCGTCGTCGTGGTGGTGGCGGTGGCGCTGGTCCTGGTTGCGCTCGTGCTGTACGGCGCGTTTCGCAGCGCAACGTCCGAGTCGAACACCAAGCTCCGCGCGCAGACGACCTTGCAGCTGGCCGGCGCCCGCGTCGACCTCGTCGGCCGCCTGAGCCAGTCCGAGTCGCAGCTGACCTTGTCGGGGACGCTCCTGCGGACGCAGGCGACGTCGCGGGCGCGTGTGTTCCTGACGCGCCTGGGCGCGCTGAAGCTCGTGCGCGCAGGTAACGCCTACGTGCTCGAGCGGAACCTCGCGGTCGGCAGCAGCGCCGCGCCGCTTGTGCAACTGCACCAGGAGCTTCCGGTGAGCGCCGCGCTGCTCGACGGCCTCGGGGAGCCCAAGGTCGACGCCGGGGCGCTGAGCGCGCTGTCCCGCCGTCACGTCGTGATCGCCGGCGACCAGGCGCTGCTGGGCCAGCGTCTGCCGACCAGCGGCAGCGTCACGATCGCGGGCCGAAGGTACTCGGTCGGGACCTCGCCGCTCGGCACCGTCGCCTCGCTGCAGGTGCTTGTCCCGGAGGCGAAGATCCACGCGCAGCTGGCGTC
>JAWVFZ010000103.1:0-9732 GCA_033855555.1 Solirubrobacteraceae bacterium | reverse complement strand
AAGCCGTCGGGTCGGTGTCCAACGCGCTGCGCCGCAGCCGCGCCGGCCTGCAGGACCCCAACCGCCCGATCGGCAGCTTCCTCTTTCTCGGCCCCACCGGCGTCGGCAAGACCGAGCTGGCGCGCGCACTGGCGGAGTTCATGTTCGACTCCCAGGACGCGATGGTCCGCATCGACATGTCGGAGTACATGGAGAAGCACTCCGTGTCGCGGCTCCTCGGCGCGCCCCCCGGCTACGTCGGATACGACGAGGGCGGCCAGCTCACCGAGGCCGTCCGCCGCCGGCCCTACGGCGTCGTGTTGCTCGACGAGATCGAGAAGGCCCATCCCGACGTCTTCAACGTCCTGCTCCAAGTGATGGACGACGGGCGCCTGACCGACGGCCAGGGCCGCACGGTGGACTTCAAGAACGTCGTGCTGATCATGACCACCAACACCAAGGACGTGGAGGGGACGTTCAAGCCGGAGTTCATCAACCGGCTCGACGACATCGTCGAGTTCGATGCCCTCACGCGCGAGCAGCTCGGCGAGATCGTCGAGCTGCAGGTCGAGCGCCTGGTCGCGCGGGTTCGCGAGCGCGGCATCGAGGTCGAGCTGAGCGATGACGCCCGCACGCTGCTGGGCAACCTCGGCTACGACCCGGTGTACGGTGCCCGGCCGCTCAAGCGCGTCATCCAGAAGCAGCTCGTCGACCGGCTCGCGCTGGCGATCCTGCAGGGCGAGTTCCGCGAGGGCGACACGGTGCGGGCGGACGCGCGCGACGGCGAGCTGGTGCTCGAGAAGGCCACGGTCACGGCAGCCGCCGCGTAAGAGGCCGATGCGTGGGTTTGGACCAGCGGTCCATACCCACCGGCCCGCCGGTCCGTGAGGATCGCGCGCATGTGCCGCGTCTGGGCCCACCTGGGCGACCCGCAGCTCCTCGACGAGCCCCTCTTCGCGGCCGAGAACTCGCTGGTCGCACAGAGCGTCAGCCCGGCGCTCATGTCGCTGCTGAACATCGGGGGCTTCGGGCTGCTCGCATGGGACGCCGCCTCGGCGGCGCCGGAGGAGCCGTACGCCTACCGCACGCCCGGCGTCCCGGTCTTCGACCGCAACCTCAAGGCGCTCGCGCGGAAGGTCCACGCGACGGCCGCGATCGCCCATGTGCGCGGCGTCGTGTACGACCCGGCCGAGCGCGTCGGGCCACAGAACCTGCACCCGTTCCGCTTCGCCGGCGCGCGTGTCGCGCTCGCGCAGAACGGCGACCTGCACGGCTTCGCCGCGATGCGATTCGACCTGCTGGAGCATCTGCGCCCCGGGCTGGCCGACCGCATCGAGGGCACCACCGACACCGAATGGGTCTACGCGCTCGTGTTGTCCCAGCTCGACGACCCATTCGGCCCGGCTGATGTGGATGAGATGGCGACGGCGGTCGAGGGCGCGCTCGACATCCTGCGCGACGTCCGGGCCCGCCACGGGATCGAGACGCAGTCGCCCGTGAACCTGGTCGTCAGCGATGGCACATCGATGGTGGCGACGCGCTTCGCCTTCGACTACGGCTGGTACCCCGACGACGACTCGTTCTTCGCCGGCGAGCGCGAGTTCGACTTCACCACCCTCTGGTATCGCGAGGCGCCCGGAGGCGAGTCTGTGACGATCGCCTCCGAGCCGCTCAGCCTGGACCGCGCGGACTGGGTCGAGGCGCCGGAGTACTCGCTGCTGGTCATCCGCCGCCACGAGGGCGGCGTGGCGGTCGAGAGTCGCGAGCTCGTCCTGTGAGCGCGCGCCCGGACTTCTCCGCCTTCGCGCTGTTCGCGGGCCTGCCACCCGACGAGCTCGAGGACCTCGGGCGCCTGATGCGGCCGTTCGCGGCGCCCGCGGGCTCGGTGCTCTTCGCCGAGGGCGCCGCCGGCGACGGCATGTACCTGCTGCAGGCCGGCACGCTCGAGGCCGTCCGGCCCGGCCCGCACGGAACCGCCGAGAGCCTCGCGACGCTCGGCCCCGGGGCCGTCGTGGGGGAGCTCTCGATGCTCGGCCCGGGCACCCGCACGGCGACCGTGAACGTGCTGGAGGACGCGTCGGGGTGGATCCTGGACCCGCGCGCGTTCGACCTCCTGCGCCTCGACCTGCGCCCGGGGTCGGTGGCGCTCGCGCGCCGCCTCGGCGAGCTCGCCGCCGAGCGAATGCGCGACCGCTACGAGGCCATCGCCGCCCGCATGGGGGTGGTGCCCACGCCGGGTGGCTATGCCGGCGCGCTGCCGGAGGTCGCGGAGGCGCCGGGAGAGCTTGCCCACCTCGCCACCACGCTCATGTTCGCGCGCATGAGCGCCGAAGCCGTCGCGGAGCTCGCCGCCGGCGCGCGGCGCCTGCACGCGGCGCGCGGCGCGCTCGTGCTCACCCCAGGGGTTCGGCCGCCCGCGCTCTACGTCGTCGTGCACGGGGCTGTCGAGGTGTCCGTGCGCGGTCCGGCCACCGTGCAGCGGCTGCGCCTGGCGGGCCCCGGCCGCGCAGTGGGCCACCTCGGCGTGCTCGGGACCGAGCCCGCGGTGGCGGAGGCCCGGGCGCGGGAGCGGACGGTGCTCCTCGAGCTCCCCTGGCCGCGCGTCTACGAGCTGCTCGAAGGCGCGGGCGAGGCCGCCCGTGCGTTCGTCGTTGCCTTCAGTGAGGACGTCGTGCGGGCCCTGCGATACGCCGAGCGGCCCGTTGCCGCGCTGCGCACCGCCCCGGGCGCGGCCGGGCTGTCTCCGCAGCCGCCGGCACCGGCTGTGGCTACGCGAAGACCTTCTTGATCGTCACGCCGATCGTGTAGTAGAGGAAGTCCGCGCCCTTGACGCCCTTGACGTACTTCTTCTGGGTGTCGAACTGCAGCTTCCACTTGCCGCGCTCGGCGTTGAAGGGGAAGAGCCGCTTGCGGCTGGTCTGCTTGATCTGCCCGCAGACGCCCTGGGCCTTGCCGAGCCTGGTCGTGCGCTTGACCTTGCCGTTGGGGCGCACGTAGTGCACGTAGACGACGGGGTTGGGGTCCACGAGCCCGAACCCGTTGACCTTGAAGCGCACGCGCAGCGTCTTGGGGTTGCCCGACCCCGGTGTGAAGTCGGCGTTGAAGGTCGTCACCGAGAAGCCTGTCGTCGGCGCGTTGGCGCCCTGGACGATTCCCAGGGCGTGTGCCTGCTCCCTGGCGCCCGCCAGCTTCGGCATCGCGAACGACCCCGTGACGCCGCCTGCGGCGTCGGTCGTGCCCGTGGCCCCGGCCAGCGGCTTGCCGTCGAGCGTCACCTGGTAGGGCTGGCCGGGCGCGAAGCCGGTGCCCGAGACCGACACGTTCCCTGAGTTCTCGAGGTAGCAGGCGCGATCGGTCTGGATCTGGGCTGCCGAGGCCGCTGCAGGCACGGCCGCCGCCAGCAACAGAGTCGCCGCGAGCGTGATGAAGCGGGTGGTCATTCGGTTCCTCAGGTGCATGGCGTGGACCGTACAACCCCGCGAAACACGCCGAATGGTAGAAACGCTCGCATGCCCACCTACATCATGCTCACGACCCTCACCCCAGAGGGCGTGCAGACGGTCAAGAACAACCCGCAGCGCATCCGGGAGGTCAACAAGGAGATCGAGCAGCTGGGCGCGACGGTGAAGTCGCAGTGGTCGACGCTCGGGCGGTTCGATTTCGTCAACGTGGTGGAAGCCCCGGATGAGGCGACCATCGCGCGCGTCTCGCTGGAGCTCGGGTCGCGCGGCACGGGCCGCTACGAGACGCTCTCGGCGATCCCCATCGACGACTTCATCGCCAGCCTCTAGCTTGCCGCGAGTCCTCGTCGTCGGATCGGGCGGTCGCGAGCACGCGATCGTCCGCGCACTCGCGCGCTCGCCGCAGCGTCCCGAGCTGCTTTGCGCTCCGGGCAACCCCGGCATCGCGCGCGACGCCCGGCTCGTCGACGTCCCCGTGGCGGACATCGACGGGCTCGTCGCGGCGGCGGAAGGCTGCGACCTGGTCGTGGTGGGTCCCGAGGCGCCGCTGGTCGACGGGCTCGCCGACCGCCTCGCGGAGCGCGGCATCGCGGTGTTCGGGCCGGGCGGCGGCGCGGCGCGCCTCGAGGGATCCAAGGCGTTCGCCAAGGAGGTGATGGCGGCCGCCGGCGTGCCGACGGCCGCGTTCGCCGTCGTCGACAGCGTCGGCGAGGGGATGGCCGCGATCGCCGGCTACCCGACCGTCATCAAGTTCGACGGCCTTGCGGCGGGCAAGGGCGTGGTCATCGCGACCAGCGAGGCGGAGGCCCGCGAGGCGCTCACCGCCTTCCTCGAGGAGCGGCGCTTCGGCGCGGGGCGCGTCGTGGTCGAGGAGCACCTCGTGGGCGAGGAGCTCTCGCTGCTGGCGCTCTGCGACGGCGAGCGCGCGGTCCCGCTGGCCTCGGCGCAGGACTACAAGCGGATCTTCGACGGCGACGAGGGACCGAACACCGGCGGGATGGGCTCGTATTCACCGGTGACGATCCCCGCCCACCCCATCGACCTGGAGGCGCTCGCGGCGGCGGTCCACCAGCCGGTCGTGGACGAGCTCGCGCGCCGTGGCACCCCGTTCCACGGCGTCCTCTACGCCGGAATCATGCTGACGGCCGCCGGGCCCAAGGTGCTCGAGTTCAACGTGCGCTTCGGCGATCCCGAGACGCAGGCGGTCCTGCCGCGGCTGCGCTCGGACCTGCTCGAGCTCCTGGCGCGCGCGACGCGCCCGGGCGGACTCGCGGGCGCCGAGCTCGACTGGGACGAGCGCTGGGCGGTGACGCTCGTGCTGGCGAGCGCGGGCTACCCGGAGTCCCCGACCAGCGGCGACGTCATCACCGGCGTCGATGACGTCGCGGGCGACGTCGAGGTGACCCACGCAGGCACCGCGCTGCGCGACGGGGCGCTGGTGACGGCGGGCGGGCGGGTGCTCAACGTGACGGCGCTTGGGACGGGCCCCGGCGACGCCCGCGACGCCGCTTATGCTGCGGCCGACCGGATTGAATTCGAAGGCCGTCAGCTGCGCCGCGACATCGCGCTGCGGGCCGTGGAGCGAGTGGGCGCATGACGAATATGGAAACGCAGACGCAGACCGCCGAGCAGCAGCTCGCCCAGCCTAAGCAGAACGGCCCGCTCGTCGGGATCATCATGGGCTCGCAGTCCGACATGGAGCTGATGCAGAAGGCCGGCAAGGTGCTCGAGGAGGCCGAGGTCGTCTATGAGATCGAGGTCATGTCGGCCCACCGCGATCCGGCACGCGTGGCCGACTACTGCCGTTCTGCACGCTCACGCGGACTGCGCGTGATCATCGCCGGGGCCGGCCTGAGCGCGGCGCTGCCGGGCGTCGCCGCCGCGCACACCGACCTGCCGGTGATCGGCGTCCCGCTGACCTCGTCGCTCAGCGCCGCCGGCGGGCTCGACGCACTGCTCAGCGTCGTACAGATGCCGCCCGGCGTGCCCGTCGCGTCCGTCGGCCTGGACAACCCGCGCAACGCCGCGCACCTGGCCGTGCGCATCATCAACGCGTGATCGAGCGCTACTCACGCCCCGCCATCGCCGCGGTCTGGACCGACGCAGCGCGGATGGAGGCCTGGCGGCGCGTCGAAGTTGCGGCGTCCGAGGAGATGGACGGCCCGACCGCCGAGGACCTCGAGGCGATCCGCGCCGCGACGTTCACCGTCGAGGCCGTCCAGGAGCGCGAGAAGGTCACCGACCACGACGTCGCCGCGTTCGTCGACGTGCTCAGCGCGTCGGCCGGTGGGAGCGGGCGCTGGATCCACTTCGGCCTGACGAGCTCCGACGTGCTCGACACCGCGCTCGCGTTGCAGTTGCGCGCCGCGGGCGACATCGTGCTCGAAGGCGCGCGCGAGCTCGTGACTGCACTCGGCGACCGCGCCCGCGAGCACGTCGACACGGTCTGCGTGGGCCGCACGCACGGCGTTCATGCCGAGCCGACCACCTTCGGCATCAAGCTCGCCGGCTTCGCGTTCGAGGCCAAGCGCAACGTGGAGCGCCTGGAGCGCGCCTTCGCCGGCGTGTCGGTGGGTGCCGTCAGCGGGGCGGTCGGAACCTACTCGGCGACGTCACCGGAGTTCGAGGCGCGCGTGCTCGCCCGCCTGGGCCTGCGCGGCGAGCCGGTCTCCACGCAGGTCGTCCCGCGCGACCGCCACGCCGAGCTGCTGCAGGCGATCGCGCTGGCCGGCGCGGGGCTCGAGCGCTTCGCCACCGAGATCCGGCATCTGCAGCGCACCGAGGTGCGCGAGGTCGAGGAGCCGTTTCGCTCCGGCCAGCAGAAGGGCTCGTCGGCGATGCCGCACAAGCGCAATCCCATCACCACCGAGCGGATCACCGGGCTGGCGCGGCTGCTGCGCGGCTATGCGACCGCAGGCGTCGAGAACGTCGCCCTCTGGCATGAACGCGACATCTCCCACTCTGGCGCCGAGCGCGTGGCGCTGCCCGACGCAACGATCCTCCTGGACTACATGCAGTCGCTCGCGCTGCGGGTCGTCAAGGGCATGGTCGTCCATCCCGACCGGATGCTCGAGAACCTCGAGCTGACCCACGGCGCACTGTTCTCACAACGCGTGCTGCTGGCCCTGGTGGAGCAGGGGATGTCCCGCGACGAGGCCTACCGGATCGCCCAGCAATACGCCCAGCGCGCATGGGACGAGCGCATCCAGCTGCGCACGCTGCTCGAGCAGGCGGACCTCGGCCTGGACCTCGACGCGGTCTTCGACCTCGGGCACTACACGCGCTACGCGCAGGAGATCGTCGGCCGCCTCCAGGCGCCGCAGGCCGACAGCGCGCCGGCGTAGAGCTGGGCGTCGTTCACTTGCTAGCGAATCAGGCTGTGACTGCCGGCGCCGACCAGGCGCGCGTGCGCCCAGCGGTAGCGCGTCACCCGCCAGCACGTCCCGGACTGCGTCGCCCCGCCGCCGAGCGCCGGCCCATCGGGAATCCGGCAGCCGAAGCCCGAGGTCTGGCCCATCGCGAGCACGGCCAGCGACCGCACGCTGGCGGCGGAGACCCGCTTGGCATCGCCGCGGTAGTAGCTCAACACCGGCTGGCCGTCGCGAGGCACGAGCATGACCGCCTCCGCCCCGGCCGTCGCCCTCGCCGCGGCACGCCAGTCCTCGCGGCGGTACTTCGGCTCGGTCGCCGTGGCCAGGTTGATGGCGATCCACACGGCACACACGGCGACGGCCGCCGGGACACCCCAGCGCATGCGGTCGAGGCCGATGCCCATGGCGATCAACGCCGCCAGCAGCGAACCGCTGACGTAGCGCGCGATGACGTAGTCCTTGCCGGCGAGCGCGGCCACGAGCGGCAGCGCGATCCCCACGATCGCGAGCGCGATCAACGCCCGCCCTGCCCGGAGGCGCAAGGCGGCGACGAGCGCGAGCCCGAGCGGGACCGCCACGGCAAGCCCGATGGCGACGCCCATCCCGCGGCTGAGCTGATAGCCGTCGACGAAGCCGGCGGGGATCTGGACGAGCCGCGTGACGATGCTGATGTCGTTGATCCACGAGGCGCGGCCGTCCGCCTGAGACGCGGCCAGGATCGCGAGCGGCACGAGCACCAGCGCAGGGAGCGCGACCGGCCCCCAGGCGGCGCGGCCGCGCCGGTGCAGCAGCCAGACCGCCTCCGGCAGCACGACGAAGGCGGCGAAGTGATGGGTGGCAAGCGCGGCGGCCCCGAGCACGGCCCACCACCACATGCGGCCGCGGGCGAGGGCGACGATCGTGGCCGTCAGCAGCACCTGCAGCAGCGAGTAGGCGCGGGCGTCCTGCGCGTGCCACACGAGCAACGGGTTCGCCGCCGCGAGCGCGCCCGACACGAGGCCGGCGCGGTGACCGGCGAGATCGCGCGCCGCGAGGTAGACGAGGGGCACGAGCGCGATGCCGAGCAGCGCGAACGGCAGGCGCAGCCCGAACTCGTCCATCCCCGTGACGCGGGTGGCGACCCACTCGTAGATGTATGCGAGCGGCGGCGTGGCCTCGTGGTGGATCACCTGGGTCAGCATGTCGCCGAACGATCCGCGCACCGCCTGCCATTCCGCGCCTTCGTCGAGCCACAGGCTCCGCGACCCAAGCGTGGGCAGCCTCAGCAGGGCGGCGAGCAGGACGATCCCTGCCAGGGGGAGGTGGCGCCGCATTTCGGCCCGCGAGCCTAGTCGCCCGGCAGCCGAGTCGACAGAACCGTTCGCTAGCATCGCCGGAGTGACCGCCGCCATCGCCGACCTGCCCCTCATCGCCACGGGGAAGGTCCGTGAGATCTATGACCTCGGCGACCGCCTGCTCATGGTGGCGAGCGACCGGATCTCCACCTACGACGTGGTCCATCCGAACCCGATCCCCGACAAGGGCAAGGTCCTGACGGGGCTCTCCGCCTTCTGGTTCGCCAAGACCGGGCACATCGTCGCCAACCACTTCGTCTCGGCGACCGACGGCGTCCCCGACGAGGTGCGCGGGCGCGCGATGGTCGTGCACAAGCTCAAGATGCTGCCGGTCGAGTGCGTCGTGCGCGGGTACATCACCGGCTCGGGCTGGAAGGACTACCAGGCCACCGGCTCGGTGTCCGGGATCGAGCTGCCGCCCGGCCTGCGCGAGTCCGATCGCCTGCCGACGCCGATCTTCACGCCCTCGACCAAGGCCGAGGAGGGCCACGACGAGGCGATCGACTTCGATCGCGCCGTCGAGCTCGTCGGCGACCGCGACCTCATGAGCCGCGTGCGCGACGTGTCGATCGCGCTCTACGCCTTCGCGGCCGAGCACGCGCGCGAGCGCGGGGTGATCCTCGCCGACACGAAGTTCGAGTTCGGCACCGATTCGCGCGGCGAGCTCGTCGTCGGGGACGAGGTGCTCACGCCGGACTCCTCGCGCTACTGGCCGGCTGATGAGTACGAGCCCGGGCGGGGCCAGGCCAGCTTCGACAAGCAGTTCGTCCGCGACTGGGCCTCCGGCTCCGGCTGGGACAAGGCGCCGCCGGCGCCCGAGCTGCCCGCCGACGTCGTGGAGGGCACGCGCGCCCGCTACGTCGAGGCCTACGAGCAGATCACCGGCGAGCCGTTCTCCGCCTGGCTTGCGCGGACGTCGGCGTGAGGGCCCGCGTACTGATCCGCCCCAAGGAGGGCATCCTCGACCCGCAGGGCATCGCCGTCGAGCGGGCGCTTCCGGCGCTCGGGTTCTCGGGCGTGCAGAACGTCCACGTCGGGCGCCTCATCGAGCTGGACGTCGAGGACGAGTCGCAGCTCGATGCGATGTGCCAGAAGCTGCTCGCGAACCCGCTGATCGAGGACTACGAGATCGTCAAGTGAAGATCGGAGTCCTTCAGTTCCCGGGCTCCTGCGACCACACCGACGCGCTGCTAGCGGCGCGCCGGGTCGGCGATGCGGAGCTCCTGTGGCACGGCGACCACGACCTCCACGGCGTCGACGCCGTGATCGTGCCGGGCGGCTTCTCCTACGGCGACTACCTGCGCGTCGGCGCGATCGCGCGCTTCTCGCCGCTGATGGAGTCCGTGATCGCGTTCGCCAACGAGGGCGGCCCGGTGCTCGGCATCTGCAACGGCTTCCAGGTTCTCTGCGAAGCGGGGCTGCTGCCCGGCGCGCTGCTGGCGAACACGTCGCTGCGCTTCGTCTGCCGGCAGGTCGACATCGAGGTCGTCGGCGACTCCGCCTGGTCGGAAGCCGGCCCGCCCACCCCGACATTGTCGATCCCGGTCAAGCACACGACCGGCCGCTACTTCGCGCGCGACCTCGATC
>JAWVFZ010000102.1:0-3317 GCA_033855555.1 Solirubrobacteraceae bacterium | reverse complement strand
CGCCTCGGGGGTCGAGTCTTTCATTGCCTCAGGTGCTCGCTTGCACGCGGAGCGGGGAGGTGGGTGGCGCGCAGCGCGGTTTGTCTGGGGCGGGCTTGGCGCGGGTTGCTTGCATTGAGGGAGAGGGAGCCGGCGGTGTGGTGTTCTGGGCCGGATCCGTCGCATATCGACGAACATCCGGCCCAGAACGCGCGGGACGAGTCCGAGACTGACGAACATGGCGCTATGCGCCAGTTTCGTCAGCCAAGCGGCCTGGCAGTCGCGTTCGAGCCGTTCCCTTTCCCTCGATGCCAGCAGCAAACGCCAGCCCCACCACCCGCAAACCGCGCTGCGCACCACTGACGCACATCGCCCCAAGCGAGCAAATGCGTCACCGAACGGCCTACCGCGCCCAGGGCACCTCGACCGAGTCCTCCGTCGGGCTGTTGCGGGCAACGACGTACTCGGCCGGGTCGCTGTCGGAGAGGTTGCGCAGGACGTGCGTCTCGTGCGGTGGCACGTAGAGGAGGTCGCCGGGATCCAGGCGCACGGCCTCCTCGAGGCGCTCGCCCCAGCGGATCTCCATCGATCCCGAGACCATGTAGCAGGCGCTCTCGCAGTTGGCGTGGTAGTGCGGGCGCGATTGGGCGCCGGGCGGGACACGGAAGATGCCCATGAAGAGGTTGTCCGCGCCGGCTGTCTCGTGGGAGACCTCGGCGCCGGCGATGACCCCGCGCGGCACCTCGTGATCGGCGGTGGACCTGACGACCCTCATTGCGGCAGGGTACCCGGCAGCGAGTAGTCGAGCCAGCGGTCCGAGCGCTCGGCTCCGACCCGGTCGTAGACGGCTTGGGCGCGGAAGTTGTCGACCGCCGTCTGCCACTCGAGCGAGACGGCGCCGCGCTGGAGGCAGCGCTCGACACATGCGGCGATCAGCGCCTCAGCGACGCCGCCGCCGCGGGCCGCAGGCGCGACGAACAGGTCGTTCATCACGCCCAGGCGCCCGCCGCGCGTCGTCGTCCACGTCCAGAACAACGAGGCGAACCCGACCGCGACGTGGTCTCTGTTGCGCGCCAGGAACTGGACGCCTTCGCGCTCCGGGTCCGCGATCAGTGCGCGGCTCAGCGCGAGCATCGACGCGTCCGACGGCGACACCTCATAGAAGTCGAGATAGGCCCGCACGAGGGGGAGCAGCTCGGCGAGATCCTCCTCGGTGACGGTCGCGACGTTTTGTGGCATCTGGCGAGCCTAGTGCGATCGAAAAGGTCAAGGGACTTGACCAGCGGGGTGTGATCGGTAAGTGTGCCGCTGCCCGACGACGGTGATGTGGGAATCCACCGGGCGGCACCCAGTCGGCGTACCCACCCACATCAAGGAGTGTCCGTGCTCGCATCGCGTCGCCGTCCGGCCCTGTCCGGCATCCTGCTGGTCGTCGTCCTGGTCCTCTCGGCCTGCGGGAGCAGCTCGCCCCGGCCTGGCGCCGGCGCCGCACGTGAAGCCGGCAAGCCCGCAAACGAGCGCGAGCGCGAGGCGCAGGAGCTGAAGTCCGGGCACCGCACGCTCTTCGAGTCCGACCGCAAGCCGGGTCACACGCCGGCGACCGAGGCGGTCGACGATCGCGCCTACCCGCGCCACTACGTGGAAACCAAGCGCGCTCTCGCGGCGCATGACGCGGTCGCGCGGGCCCGCGCCCGGAGCGCTGCGTCCGCCCGCCGGACGCGCGTCGTCGCGGCTGCCTGGCAGGAGGCCGGACCCTTCACGCCGACCGTTCCGGCGCGCGTGACCTACACCGGGCGCGCGACGATGGACTCCGGGCGCGTCACCGCGATGGTCGTCGACCCCAACTGCGGCAAGCCCGGCAAGGGCTGTCGTCTCTGGGTGGGTGCCGCGGGCGGCGGTGTGTGGCGCACACCCAACGCGCTGGCCGCCACGCCGACCTGGACGCCCTCGTCGGACGGCATGGCCTCCAACGCCATCGGCTCGCTGGCCGTCGATCCCACCGACGCGACCGGCAACACCCTCTACGCGGGCACGGGCGAGCCGAACGGCTCCGGCGACTCCGAGGCGGGCATCGGCCTGTATCGCTCGACGGACGGCGGATCGAGCTGGACGCTGGTGTCCGGCAGCCGCGCCGTCTCGCTGGATCGCTCCATCGGCTCGATCCTCGTCGATCCCGCGAACCCCCAGCACCTGCTGATCGGCACCGATGTCGC
This sequence comes from Solirubrobacteraceae bacterium, assembly GCA_033855555.1. GTDB lineage: Bacteria > Actinomycetota > Thermoleophilia > Solirubrobacterales > Solirubrobacteraceae > AC-49. Next base: position 1,125 of record JAWVFZ010000102.1, on the reverse strand, counting down.
GCGGCACGGCTCGTCGAGCGCCAACGGCGGCCGCCGCACGCCGCCCAACGCGCCCGCGCTCGGCGTCTACGAGTCCACCGACGGCGGCACGAGCTTCCAGCTCGCGTTCAGCCGCCCGCCGAACCCGGCAACGGCGGCAAGCGGCGTCGACTGGTTCCAGGGCGGCGTCAACAAGCTCGGCGTCGACCCCGCGGACCGCACGACGGTCTACGCCGGGATCGTCGGTTACGGCATCTGGCGCCGCGCGCCGCACCTCGACGGCGATTCAGCCTGGCATCCGGTGTTCGCCACGCGCAACCCCAAGGACACGTACGGCGACCGCACGGAGTTCTCGCTGACGCGCAAGAGCGGCCACACGCGGATCTACGCCGGCGACAGCTCCGACGACCAGGCGGTCGCCGAGCTGTGGCGCGCCGACGTCTCCGACCAGCCGGCCAAGAAGCTCTCCACCGGCAACTCCAACCTGCGGCCGTGGACCAACCTGTCGTCGAAGAACAACGGCACGGCCGGCTACACGTCCTACAACTACTGCCAGAACGGCCAGTGCGGCTACGACGACTTCGTCGAGGTCGACCCGTCGAATCCGGACACCGTGTGGCTCGGCGGCTCGATGGCCTACGACGAGCTGCCGACGCCCGGCCAGATCACTCGCTCCAACGGCCGCGCGGTGGTGCGCTCCACGAACGCCGGCACGTCGTTCACCGACATGACGAACGACGCGCGCTCGCCGGCCGAGGGGATGCACCCCGACCAGCATGCGATCGCATTCGATCCGGCCAACCCGAGGATCGCGTTCGTCGGGTCCGACGGCGGGGTGGTGCGAACGAACGGCACCTACGTCGACAAGACGTCGGACTGCGCGTCGCGCGGGCTGGGCAAGCTCGACTTGGCCGACTGCAACCGATTCCTGTCCGCGATCCCGCAGCGCATCGACTCGCTCAACGACGGGCTGCGCACGCTCCAGTTCCAGAGCCTGACGCCGAACCCCCAGAGCACGGCCTATGACGTCATCGGCGGCACCCAGGACAACGGCACATGGGCCTTCTCGGGATCGCCCAACTGGTTCGAGTCGATCGGCGGCGACGGCGGCCAGTCCGCGATCGACTTCGTCGACCCGAACATCCG
>JAWVFZ010000101.1:0-6557 GCA_033855555.1 Solirubrobacteraceae bacterium | reverse complement strand
CCCGACCTGCGCAACGTGACGGTCTCCGTGCACTGCCACGACGACCTGGGCCTGGCGGTGGCCAACTCCTTCGCCGGCGTGCAGGCCGGCGCGCGCCAGGTCGAGTGTGCGATCAACGGGCTCGGCGAGCGCGCGGGCAATGCATCGCTCGAGGAGATCGTGATGCTGATGAAGGTGCGCAGCGCCGACATCGGGTTCGACACGCAGGTGGACACGCGCGAGATCGCCCGAACGAGCCGGCTCGTCTCCCGGCTGACGGGCTACGCGGTGCAGCCCAACAAGGCGATCGTCGGGCGCAACGCCTTCGCCCACGAGTCCGGCATCCACCAGGACGGCGTCCTCAAGGATCGGTCGACCTACGAGATCATGGACGCGACGACCGTCGGCCTGGAGTCCAACGAGCTGGTGCTCGGCAAGCACTCCGGCCGCCACGCGCTGCGCCAGGCGCTGGCAGACCTCGGCTTCCCGGTCGACGGTCAGGCGCTCAACCAGGCGTTCAAGCGCTTCAAGGAGATCGCGGACAAGAAGAAGCACGTCAGCGCGATGGACCTCGAGGCGCTCGTCACCGACGAGCTCCGCGACGCGGTGCCGACCTACACGCTCGAGTGGTTCGACGTCGAGGCCTCGACGCGCCGCCCGCCGCATGCGACGGTCGCCGTGCGCAACCCCGACGGCGTCGAGCAGCAGGGGTCCTTCACCGGCGACGGCCCGGTCGACGCCATCTTTCGCGCGATCAACGTCGCGACCGGTGTGGACGCCCAGTTGCGCGAGTTTCGCGTGGATGCGGTCACCGGCGGCCAGGACGCGCTCGGAGAGGTCCACGTCATCGTGGAGTTCGAGGGCGAGTCCGCGGCGGGCCAGGGTGTCGCGACCGACATCCTCGAGGCCGCGGGAATCGCGTACGTGCGCGCGCTCGGCGCCGCCGTCCGCCGTGTCCAGGTGGCCGCTCGCCAGGACGACGATCCCGCGTTCGTCCCGACGCCCTAGTGCTCGTCGACGATCTCGCGGCGCTCGTCCGCATCCCCTCGCTCACCGGCGCCGAGAAGCCGGCGCTCGAGTTCCTCGCCGAGCGCGGCGAGGAGCTCGGGCTCGGCGCGGAGCTGCGCGAATACGACCTCGACCTGCTGCACAGCAGTTCCGACTGGCCGGGTGCCGAGGCGCCGCGCGACGAGCTCTGGGGCCTGACGCTGACGCGGCCCGGGCGCGGGCCGCGGCTTGCGCTCTGCGGCCACGTCGATGTCGTAGGCATCGGCACGGAGGCGTGGAAACGGGACCCGTTCAGCGGCGACGTCGACGGCGGGTCCCTGCACGGGCGCGGAAGCGTGGACATGAAGGCGGGCGTCGTGGCGGCGATGCACGGGCTGGCCGCAGCCGCGCCCGGCCGCGAGGTCGTGCTGCATTGCGTGAGCTCCGAGGAGGACGGCGGCCAGGGCTGCTTCGCTGCGCTCGAGCGCGACAGCGAGTACGCCGCCTGCCTGATCACGGAGCCGACGGGGTTCGAGACGGTGTGCGCCCAGGGGGGCTCGCTGACGGTCGAGGGCAGGATCCGGGGCGTTGCCGCGCACGCGGCGGAGCGCCTCCATGGCCGCTCGGCGATCGATGCCTACATCCCCGTGCACGCGGCGCTTGCCGACCACGAGCGCGGACTGAACGCCGACGTCGCCGATGACCTGATGCGCGAGCTCGAGCTTCCCTACCCGCTTGTCGTGGGGACTCTGGAGGCGGGGGTGTGGGCGAGCACGGTCCCCGACCACCTCGTATTCACCTGCCGGCTGCCGGTCCGGATCGGCGAGACGTTCCAGGAGGCCGTCGCGGCGATGCAGGCGGCGGTGGGGCCGCACGTCGAGCTCGAGGTCGATGGCGGCCGCTTCCGCGCCGCGCGCACCGACACCGACCATCCGTTCGCCCGGCTCGTGCGCGAGGCTGCGGGTGGGGGCTTCGCCGGCGTGCCCTGGGGCGCCGACATGCGCCTGTGGACCGCCAAGGGCGTCCCGACCGTGATGTGCGGCACCAGCGGCATCGAGCTCGCCCACGCGGTCGACGAGTGTGTTCGCATCGACGAGGTCGAACGCCTCGCGGCGCTGGTCCGGTCCGTCGTGGAGGACTTCTAGCCGGCGAGCGCCAGGCCCTGCGAGTAGCCCGCCGCGATCACCTTCGGCAGGGGCCGCGCGTCCATGAGCATGCCCATCAGCGCGCTGGACTCGTGGTCGGGCATGACCCGCTGCACGGTCGTCCGGCGCCGGCGCAGCGCCTGCATCTCGATCTCGGTCGCCACGCGGAACGCCGCGCCGCGGAGCCCGAGCGCGCCGGTCGGCTCGAGGCAGAGGACGCGCGTCCCGCGCGAGACCGGCGCCGCGTCGAGGTTCGTGACCGACCACGCGCCGCCGTCCACGTATTCGCGGTCGCCGATCCGGACCGGCTTGAAGACACCCGGGATCGCGCAGGAGGCCTCGACCGCGTCGGGCACTTCGGCGTGGGGGGCGCCCGGCGCGCCGAACACGACGCGCCGCCCGTTGCCGCGGTCGACCGTGCACACCCGCAGGCGCCCGTCGAAGCGCGGCCCCCAGCCAGCGACCCGCGCGTGCAGATCGTCCAGCGAATTGCGCCCGGCAGGGACGCGGCCCAGGGCGAGCGAGCGCACCGCGGCGCCGGCCGGCGCGGCCGCCGCGAGCGCCAGCGGCGCCAGCGGCGCAGTCGCCTGCCAGCCGACCCGCACCGCCTGGCGCAGGACCCGGCCACGGGCTGCGGCCTCGGCGCCCTGGGCGGCAGTCGGACGTGTGCCCGGGCGCCTCAGCGCATGGTTCGCCGCCAGCCGCGCCGCCACGATCGATCCCGCCGAGGTGCCCACGAAAGCGCTGCAATCGGCGAACCTCACGCCCGCGGCATCCTCGACGCCGGCCAGGAGGCCGTTCATCCAGCCCTCGCCGAGGATGCCGCCACCGCCGAGCACGACTACGTCCGGTTGGAGGAAGCTCACGGGCGGGAGAATACAGCTGTACGTGATAACGTACGTCCGTATGGCCACCCTCGATCAGATGGAAGCAGCGATCCACGTCGGACCGCGCGTTCGCGCGCTGCGCGAGGCGATGGATCTGAGCCTGCGCGACCTTGCCGAGCGCAGCGGCGTCAGCGCCCCGATGCTCAGCCAGGTCGAGCGCGGCGAGACCAGCCCGACGCTCCAGGTGGCGAGTCGGATCGCCGCGGGGCTCGAGCTACGCCTCAGCCAGCTGCTGCGCCTCGACGAGCAGGGCGTCGTCTCGATCGTCCGGGCCGGCGAGCGCCGGCGCGGGGGCGGGGGAGGCCACACGATCGAGGTCCTCACGCCGCCGCTTCCCGGCCAGCGTGCCGAGCTGAGCCGCCACGTGCTGGCGCCCGGCGCCAAGACGGGCGGCAAGGGCGACCCGCCCATGCACGAACCGGGCAGCCGCGAGATCGCGCTCGTCGACACCGGCACCGTCGTGCTCCACGTCGACAGCGCAACCCACGAGCTGCGCGAGGGCGACAGCGTCGTCTTCGACGCTGACCTGCCCCATCACTTCGAAAACCCCGGACCCGGTGAGGCGTCGCTCCTCGCCGTGGTCTCCGCCGGACTGCGGAGGTCCTAGACACCCATGCCCCAGACGTTGTTCGACCGCATCTGGGCGGCCCACGAGGTCGCGCCCAACCTGATCTACATCGATCTGCACCTCATCCATGAGGTCACCAGCCCGCAGGCCTTCGACGGGCTGCGGCTCGCCGGCCGCACCGTCCGTCGCCCCGACCGGACGCTCGCCACCGCCGACCACAACGTGCCCACCGACGGCACGCCGACCGCCGCGCGCATCAAGGACCAGCTGAGTCGCGTCCAGGTCGAGACACTCGAGCGCAACTGCGCGGAGTTCGGCGTCCCCATCTACTCGCTCGGCTCCGATCGCCAGGGCATCGTCCACGTCATCGGGCCCGAGCTCGGCGTCACGCAGCCCGGCATGACGATCGTCTGCGGAGACAGCCACACCGCCACGCACGGCGCCTTCGGGGCCCTCGCGTTCGGCATCGGCACCAGCGAGGTCGAGCACGTGCTCGCCACGCAGTGCCTCGTCCAGCCCAAGCCCAAGTCGATGCTCATCCGCTACGAGGGCGAGCTGCCGCCGTTCGTCACGGCCAAGGACCTGATCCTCGCCACGATCGGCCAGATGGGCGTCGACGGCGCGGCCGGGCACGTCGTCGAGTTCGCCGGAGCCGCGATCGAGGCGCTCTCGATGGAGGGCCGCATGACCGTCTGCAACATGACGATCGAGGGCGGCGGCCGCGCGGGCATGATCGCTCCCGACGAGACCACGTTCGCGTGGGTCGCAGAGCGCGGGGGCACCGTTGACGACGCGTGGCGCGAGCTGCGCACCGACGACGGAGCGACCTTCGACAAGGAGGTCGAGGTCGACGCCGGGGCGCTGAGCCCGATGGTCAGCTGGGGCACCAATCCCGCGCAGGTGGTCGGCGTGGCCGAAGCCGTCCCTGAGCCGGGCACCGAAGGCGAGGAGCGGGCCCTGGAGTACATGGGCCTCGAGGCCGGCACGCCGATCGAGGAGATCCGCCTGGACCGCGTGTTCATCGGCTCGTGCACCAACTCGCGAATCGGCGACCTCCGCGCCGCCGCTCGTGTGGTCGAGGGCCGCAAGGTCGCCGGCGACCTGTACGCGATGGTCGTCCCGGGCTCCGTGCAGGTGAAGGCCCAGGCCGAGCGCGAGGGCCTCGACGAGATCTTCAAGGCGGCCGGGTTCGACTGGCGCGGCGCGGGCTGCTCGATGTGCCTGGGAATGAACCCGGACATCCTGGAGCCCGGCGAGCGCTGCGCCTCGACGTCCAACCGCAACTTCGAGGGGCGCCAGGGCCGCGGCGGGCGCACCCACCTCGTCAGCCCGGAGATGGCGGCAGCGGCCGCGATCGAGGGCAAGTTCGTCGACATCAGGAGCTGGGCATGAAGGCAATCGAGACGATCACCGGTCCCGTCAGCGTCCTCATGCGCGACGACGTCGACACCGACCAGATCATCCCCAAGCAGTTCCTCAAGCGGGTCGAGCGCACGGGCTTCGGCGAGTTCCTCTTCTACGACTGGGCCAAGGAGAACGGCTGGGACCTGCCGCGCAACCAGGTGCTCGTGACCGGGCGCAACTTCGGCTGCGGCTCCTCGCGCGAGCATGCCCCGTGGGCGCTCGAGGACTACGGCTTCCGCGCCGTGATCGCGTCGAGCTTCGCCGACATCTTCCGCACCAACTGCACCAAGATCGGACTGCTCCCGGTCACGCTGTCCGAGGCAGAGTGCCGTGCGATCGCAGAGGCCGGTGAGTGCCAGGTCGACCTCGCGTCACAGGAGGTGCGCTGGCCGGGCGGAACTGCGGCGTTCGACATCGACCCCGACGTCAAGCACCGCCTGCTCAACGGGCTCGACGACATCGCCCTGACCCTCGAGCAGGGCGACTCGATCGACTCCTACGAGCGCGACCGCGAACGTGCCGGGCCGGTCACGACCGCCATTTGACCGGGTTTCAGCACGCCGCCCCCGTGGAATGATCTTGCCCGGGTAGGGACTCGCGGTGGCAGGGGTCAGGACGCTGCCGCGTTTCCGCGAAACCGACGCAGGGAGACATCAGTGCATCGACGCATGTTGCTCGTGTGCGGGGCCGTCATGGCCGCTGCCGCTATCGCGCCTTCGGGCGCCCTCGCCTGGGCGCCGGCGGCCACGGCCCCGGTCCATCCGGGCGTTCAGCTGTTCACAAACGGCGCACAGTGCACCGCCAACTTCATCTATTCCGACGGCGCGAACACCTACATCGGCCAGGCCGCCCACTGCTCCGGCACGGGCGCGGCGACATCGACCAACGGGTGCGACTCCGCGTCGCTTCCCGAGGGCACGCAGGTCCAGATCACGGGCGCCAGCCAGCCCGGGGTCATGGTCTACAACTCGTGGATCCGGATGCAGGCGGCCCACGAGACCGATGTGGACACGTGCGACTACAACGATCTTGCGTTGGTCAAGATCGATCCGGCCGACGTCGCGAAGGTCAATCCGTCTGTCCCCGGGTTCGGCGGACCGACCGGCACGGCTTCGCTTGGCGACACCGGCTCCACCGTCTACACGTACGGCAACTCCGAGCTGCGCGGCGGCGTCACGAAGCTCAGCCCGAAGCAGGGCCTCGTGGTGCAGAAGCAGGGCAACGGCTGGTCGACCGACGTCTACACCGTCACGCCGGGGATCCCCGGTGACTCCGGCTCGGGCTTCCTGACCGGAACGGGTCAGGCCGGCGGCATCCTGAGCACGGTGCAGATCGCGCCGCTTGCCGCCTCCAACGGCGTCGGCGATCTTCCGCGCGAGATCGCCTACATGCAGGCCCATGGCGGCCCGAACGCCAGCGTGGTGGCGGGCACCGAGCCGTTCAAGGCCGACCTCGTCGGGGCCATCCTCGGCGCGTAACGCGAGGCATCGTGGAAAGGCGGCGGGCCGATAAGGTCCGCCGCCGTGTCCCACCGCATCGTCACCCTTCCCGGCGACGGGATCGGTCCCGAGATCCTCGCGCCGGCCC
>JAWVFZ010000100.1:0-24232 GCA_033855555.1 Solirubrobacteraceae bacterium | reverse complement strand
CGCGGCTTCTGGGACCTTCCCGACGACTTCGACTTCGACGTCGTGACGCCGACCGTGGTGACCCAGCGCGCCGCGCCGGGCAAGGTCACGCCCGAGGAGTCGGTGCGGGCATTCCTCGCCGCCTCGGACGTCTTCCTGCCCGACGACCTGCACCACGTGCCGGTCACGACGGAGATGAGCAGGGAGACGCTCGCCGACCTGCTCGACGAGAAGCTGTCGCGCCGGGCGGTGAAGGACATCCAGTCCGGCATCAAGGACCCCGACCGCTTCGACGCCTGGGTCGCGCTCCTACAAGAGCGCGCGGCCTACGACGACACGATCGTCCTGCCCTTCGGGGAGGGCATGAACATCGTGCGCCGGCGCTCGGACGGTGAGCTGGTGATCCGCACCGACGCCGGCGCGGACCTGTGCCGCTGGGACGAGAACTGGAAGATGCACGTGCCGATGCTCGTCCGCGACACCGACGAGCTCTACGGCGAGGTCTACCCCCGCTTCGGCCACCCCGAAGGCGAATGGCAGGAGCTGCGCGAGTACTACTGCCCGGTCTCCGGGCGCCTGCTCGAGACCGAGGCCGTACCGCCCGGCTACCCCGTGATCCACGAGTACCTCCCCGACATCGAGGGCTTCTACCGCGGCTGGCTGGGCCGCGAGGTCCCGCAGTAGGGGGTCAAGTCTTTCATTGCCGCTTTTTGCCGCATTTTGGGACTGGGCCCTTTTGTGCGCGCTATCCGCGAGTGAGAGGGCCCAGCCAGCGGCAAACTCCTCTACGCCGCCGCGGGCTGGCGCGCGAAGTTGCGCACGAGCCAGGGGACCAGGAGCTCGTTGACCTCGGCCGGCTTCTCCTGCTGGAGCCAATGGGCGGCGTCGGGGATGACGTGCTTCTCGAGCTGCGGGAGCAGTTCCTCCATGCCCTCGGTGAAGTCCGGCGGCAGGAACCAGTCGTCGGCCGCGCAGATCATCAGCGCCGGCTTGTCGTAGCGGAAGTCGTGGCCGAGCCCCTCCTCCCAGTCCTTGTGCAGCGCGCGGTACCAGTTCAGCCCGCCCGTGAAGCCCGTGCGTGAATACGCCTCGACGTAGACGGCGCGCTCTTCGTCGCTCAGCAACTCCTCGCCGAAGAGCTGCGGGTCGCCGACGAAGACGCCCGCCGGAACCTCCTGGATCTCCGGCGGCGAGCTGCGGAACTGTTCGAGCGTGTAGCCGCGCCCGCGGATCAGCGCCCGGAACGTTCCGTCGACGTCGCGCTCGAGCATGGCTTCACCGACGCCCGGCTCCTGGAACGTGGCCATGTAGTGCTTGGGACCGCGCAGCTCGTCGTAGGCCTCGATGAGGTCGGTCTCGCCAGGCGTGAAGTAGGGAGTGCAGAGGCTCGCCGCCCCGAGGACGCGGTCCGGTGCGTAGGCGCCGGCGTACCAGGCGGGCATGCTGCCCCAGTCGTGGCCCACCCAGATGGCGGCATCGACGTCGAGTGCGTCGAGCAGGCCGGTGATGTCGGCGACGAGGTTCTTGACGCTGTAGGTCTGCGCGTCCGCCGGCGCGTCGCTCCCGCCAAAGCCGCGCTGGTTGGGCGCGACCACCCGGAAGCCGGCGTCGACGATCGGCGCGATCTGGTTGCGCCACGAGTAGGCCAGCTCGGGGAAGCCGTGCAGCAGGAGCACGACCGGCCCTTCGCCGGCCTCGTGCACCTCGAGCTTGATTCCGTTGGTCTCGACGAGGCGGGAAGGTGGGAAGGCTGTGCTCATGGTGGAGAGCTTGCCGCGGCCCCGCGCCGGCGCACGCGGCCGCACGCGCGCCTTTTGGATTTCCTCCAGCCCGCGGCCCGCGCGCGCCGCGGGGCTCGCTCGCGGCGGTGCGATGCTCGGGCCATGGTCGCGATGCCCGGCACCGCCCTGGTCACCGGCGGCTCGCGCGGTATCGGTCGGGCGTGTGCGCTTGCGCTCGCAGACCGGGGCGCGGACGTCGTGCTCAGCTACATCGAGAACCGTGACGCCGCAGAGGCGACCGCCGAGGAGATCCGCGGCATGGGCCGCCGCGCGCTGGTGGTGCAGGGCGATGCGGGCTCGGCCGCGGAGAATGTGGCGCTCGCGGATCGCGCGATCGAGGAGCTCGGGCCGCTGCGCTACCTGGTCTGCAACGCGGCGAACGGGACCTTCGCGACCGTGGACGACCTGACCGTCGAGGACTGGGACTACACGATGGCGGCGCACGCCCGGGCGCTCCTCGTGCTCGCCCAGCGCGCCTCGGTGTCGATGCGCGCGAACGGTGGCGGCGCGATCGTCGCGATCTCGAGCCTGGGCGCCGGCCGGGTCTACGACGCCTACGCGGCGTTCGGCACGGCCAAGGCCGCGATCGAGACGCTCGTCCGCTACCTCGCGGTCGAGCTCGGCCCGCACGGGATCCGGACCAACTGCGTGGCCGGGGGCGTCGTCGTGACGGACCTGTTCCGCGCGATCCCGGAATGGGAGTCGATCGCCGCCGCCAGCGCCGAGCGCTCTCCGCTGCGCTCTGTCCTCGATCCCGAAGACGTCGCCGAGGCGGTCGCCTTCCTGCTCTCTGACGCCGCCCGCCGCATCACCGGCCAGACGCTCGTCGTCGACGCCGGGTTCACACTGCCGGGCTGAGCGCGCGAGTCGCCGGGACCAAGGTGCGGGCCGGTGGTGTGTGCGCGCACAACGGCGCGGCGCGCCGGGCGGCGGCTGACATTCGCGGGTAGTGAGCCCGAAGATGCTCGAAATCGCCGCCATGCCGTCGATGCGCTCGCGGCGCCATTCGTACAGGCTCGCGTCACGCGTGTCCGCGCCCATCGGACGCCCTGCTTCTTCAGCCTGGACGCCGCCAGCGCTCTCGCAGTGGCCGCGGCTCGGCGCGCTTACCGGCTCCCGTACTTCCACGCGCGCGCTTCAGCCGTGGGCGGCGATGGCGGCGTGCGCTTCGCGTCCGAGCGCACGAGCGCCGAGGCGCCGGCCGCGGCGTGCTTCCGAGCGGCCTACCGGCCGATCGGCGATCCCTACCAGGCGCTGCCGGGCACGATCGACCACTGGCTCACGGAGCGCTGCAGGACGTCGTCTTCTGGGGCCTCGAGCCGGTTCGGCGCAGCCCGTTCACGAGCGAATACACGTCGCCGTAACGCTGTCAGCGCATTGCATCCGGGGCAAGCGGGAAATCTCTCTATCGAGGCACAACGCAGAAGGAGGTGGGCAGATGCCCACGAGTCGAACAAGCGACAAGGTTCGCGGCACCGCCGACAAGGCGGCAGGCAAGGTCAAGGAAAAGGCTTCGATAGACCCCATCGAGAAGGCCAAGGGCATCGCGAAGCAGGACAAGGGCGAGCTCAAGAAGAAGAAGGGCCACCTCAAGGACCTCGCCAAGTAGCCGTCCGCGCGCCTGCCGGCAATCTGGGCCCTCGTCTGTCCGCTATCCGGCCATTTGAGGGCCCACGTCCGGTCTGAATCGCTTTCTGGGGGTAGGCTGAGTCGACCATCTAGTGCAGCGGCTTGCCCCCGGTGACGCCGATGACCTCGCCGCTGATGTAGCGCGACTCTTCGCTGGCGAGGAAGACGTACACCGGCGCCAGCTCGGCCGGCTGGCCCGGACGGCCGAGCGGCGTGTCGGAGCCGAACTGCGCGTTCTTCTCGGCAGGGAAGCTCATAGTGACCAGCGGCGTCCAGATCGGCCCGGGCGCCACCGCGTTGACCCGGATCCCGCGCTCGGCGACCTCCTGAGCCAGGCCCTTGGTGAAGGTGCTGATCGCGCCTTTGGTGGAGGCGTAGTGCAGCAGCTGCGGGCTGGGCTGAGCGGCCTGGATCGAGGTCGTGTTGACGATGGTCGACCCGGGCTGCATCCTCGGGACCGCGGCCTGACAGAGGTGGAACATCGACACGATGTTCGTGCGGAACACGAACTCGATCTCGTCGGGCGGGATCTCCAGGAAGGACTCATAGGCCATCTGGAACCCGGCGTTGTTGACGAGCACGTCGAGGCCGCCAAGCTCGCTCGCCGCCTGGTCCACGAGGCGACGGCAGTGGTCGCGGTCGCCGATGTCTCCCGCGACCGTGATGCAGCGCCGGCCGGCGTCCTCGACCAGCCGCCTCGTCTCGGCTGCGTCGTCGTCCTCTTCCAGATACGAGCAGAGGACGTCGCTGCCCTCGCGCGCGAAGGCGATCGCCACCGCGCGCCCGATCCCGGAATCCCCGCCCGTGATCAGGGCGACCTTGTCCTTGAGCCGGCCATGGCCGACGTAGCTGTCCTCGCCGTGATCGGCGAGCGGCTGCATGTCTCGCTCGTGGCCCGGCGGCTCCTGCTCCTGCTCGGGAAACGGCGGCGCGGGCTCAGCGTGCGTTGGGTGCTCCTGGTGTTGGGCCATGCCGCATGGCTACCCGCCCTGCGGCACGCTGAAGATCTCCCCGAGCGTTTCGAGCATCTGCTGTTCGCGCTCGCTGACGCGCTCGCCTCCGATCCCGAGGAAGCCCCCTTCCTTGGCTGCAAGCGCGGTCCGCTGGGCTGCGGCCTTGAGCCATTCGCGAAAGTCCGTGACGTCCTCCGGCGAGGCCTTCTCCAGCAGCAGCGCGTTGACGGCGCGCAACTCGTCGAGGATCTCCTGCTGCGCGTTTCGCCGGTCCGGTTTGAAGCCGGACAGCGGGCTCTCGCGCCGCTGCGCCTTCGCGGCGACATCCTGCGCGACGGCCGTGACGAACTCGCCGTGCCCACCTTCACGGGCAGCCTCGACCAGCGTCTGGAGCGCCGCGCTGGACTCCTTGATCGCCTCGATCGGTCCGCCCGGATCGGCCAGCGAGATCGCCACGCCGGCCAGGAGCGGGGCCCGCCCCAGGCGTGCCCATTCGTCTTCGGTGAAATCGGTCCTGGAGGTCATGACGCGACGCTAGCGCGCTCGCGCTCCCCGGTGGTACGTTGGCGCCAGCCACTCGGGAACGCTCGCGTGACTACGCACCATGCCCAGACTGCTCGGTGATCTCGTCGCGCGCGGGTCGCGCTCCACGGTGCACTCCTTCGGCCACGGCGCCGTCGTGAAGGTCCCCGTCCCGTCCACGCCCGAAGGCTGGATCCGTTCCGAGGCGGGCTACGTCGAGGCGGTTCGCGCCGTGGGCGCGCCGGTGCCTCAGCTTCTCGGCATCGAGCTGATCGGCGGTCGTGCGGCCAGCGTCTGGGAGCGCGTGGAGGGCATGTCGATGTGGCAGCACGTGCTCGATCGGCCGGATCGCAGCGCGGAGCTCGGCCGGCTGCTCGCCGATGTCCAGCGCGCCTTGTGCAAGCTCGTGCCACCCGTGACGCTCCCGCGTCAGCGCGACCGGATCGTGAGCAAGATCCGTTGGGCGGCGGCGACGGTCGACCCGTCGCTCGCACGCGCTCTCGAGTTTCTGCCGCCACAGGCGAGCAGGCCGCGCGTGTGCCACGGCGATCTGCACCCCAGCAACGTCCTGCTCGCCCGCGACGGGCCTGTGATCGTCGACTGGTTCGACGCGTCCGTCGGCGATCCGGTCGCCGACGTCGCGCGCTCGTCGCTGACGATGCTCGGCGACGGCGCCGACCATCCTCGCCACCTTCCCGGGTCCGATCGCGCGACGCTGGAAGTGCTGACCGACGCCTATCTCGCCCAGCTGCGGGAGCACCTCGAGATCGATCGAGACCTGCTCGCTTGCTGGCAGGCGGTCAGCGCCGTGGCGCGCATCGCCGAAGGGGTGCCGCGCGGCGCGCTACTCGAGGTCTGGGCGCGCTTCGAGTGGCCGGGCGGCGTTCACGCCGCGGCAAACTGAACGACGGCCCACAGGTCGTCGAAGACAGCGGGGGCGGTGGCCATCACGAGATCGCCGTTCTCGGGGCACGGGAGCTCGGTGCGCGCGCCGGCCTCGGCGGCGATGAGCGCACCCGCCGCGCGGTCCCAGATCTCGGTGTCGCGCTGGAAGTAGGCGTCGACGCGCGCGCACGCCACCCAGCACAGCTCCAGCGCCGCCGAGCCGAAGCAGCGCAGGTCGCGCGCGCGGGAGACGACCCGGTGGGCGACCTCGCCCTGCAGGTCGCGCAGCTCGGACTGGTAGGAGAAGCCCGTCGTCACGAGCGCATGCCCGAGCGACGTGCAGGCCGACACCTCGATCCCCTCGCCGTCCCGCCGCGCGCCGCCCCCGAGATGCGCGGAGAACAGCTCATCGCGCAGCACGTCGATCACCGCGCCCGCGACGACCTCGCCGTCGAGCGCCGCCGCGATGCTCACGGCGAACAGCGGTACGCCGTAGCGGAAGTTGACGGTGCCGTCGAGCGGGTCGATCACCCATTGCAGACGGGCGCCCGGCGCCGTCGTCCCGCCCTCCTCGCCGAGGATCCCGGCCTCCGGCGTGGCCGTCTGCAGAAGCCGCCTGATGAGCTCCTCGGCGCGCAGGTCGGTCTGCGTCACCTCGTCGGTCGGCGAGGACTTGTGGCTCACCTCGTGAGGCTGCCCATACCCGGCGATCACGAGCTCCGCAGCGGTGCGTGCGGTGGCCGACGCGAGACGTTCCAGCTCCGCCGGCGCGGGCGATGGGTCGGGGTCAAGCACGCTTGACCGAGATGCCGTGGCTCGTCAGCACCTCGGCGGCCTCCGGATCGACCCGGGTGTCGGTCACGAGCGTGTCGATCTCCTCGAACGTCGCGAAGCTGAACATCTGCACGTTGCCGAACTTGGACTCGTCGACGAGGGCGACGAACCGGCGCGAGCGCTCGATCATGGCCCGCTTGACCGTGTGCTCTTCGCGGTAGGGCGTCGTGAGGCCATGCTGGAAGGACAGGCCGTCGCAGCTCATGAACACCACGTCGATCGCCATGTGCTGCAGCTCGGCCTTCGTGGTCTCGTCGACCATCGCGTGCCGGTTCGTTCGCACAGCCCCGCCCAGGACCGTGAGCTTCTGCAGCCCGCGCCGGCTGAGCGTGAGCGCGGTCACCAGCGAGTTGGTGACGACGTGGACGTCGCGGTCGACCGGGAAGACCTCGGCCAGCCGCTGGCCGGTGGAGCCCGAATCGATGATGACCGAGCCGTGCTCCGGGACCTCCTCGACCGCCATCGTCGCGATCCGCAGCTTCTCGTCCGCGTTCACCATGTCACGGGCCTCGACCTTCGGCTCGTGGTTCACGTGCTCGACGAGGATCGCGCCGCCATGGACGCGGCGCAGCAGCTGGCGGCTCTGCATGTCGGAGAGGTCGCGGCGGATGGTCTCGGTCGTCACGCCGTAGCGGTCGGCCAGGTCCGCCGCATCGACCGAGCCCTGCTTGAGGGCCAGCATGTAGATCGCGTGCTGGCGGTCGTGGGGCAATCGCGCGCCGTTGCCACGAGCGGCCATCAACGGGTCTCCCCGGCGCGCTCCCGGTCCGGCTTGGGTTCCATTGCGGCGAGCGGCCCGTCCTCGGCGATCCGGCGATAGGCCGCGGAGAACTCGTCCCGGAAACGGGCGGACGTGCGCACCGCGGGCGGGAACACCGCGTCGAACTCGAGGAACGCGACGGGATCGGCGAGGGCCTCGGCGGCGTGGCGCCGCGCGACGTCCCCGCCGGAGTCGAACGACTGGTCGGCGGGGTCGACGACGCCGAGGTACCGCGCCCATCCCGCCAGCGCCGTGGTGCCACGCTCGATCGGCCCGCCGCCCTCGAGCTGGCGGGCAATCGTCGGGATCAGGAAGTCGGGGAACTTCGCGCTGCCGTCGATGCACAGGCGGGCGATCTGGTCGTGCACCCCAGGATTCGCGAACCGCTCCAGGACCGAGGCGATGTAGCGCTCCCTGGGGTGGCCTGGAATCTCGACGAGTGTGGGCATGGCCTCGCGATGGAGGAGGTCTTCGAGGAACCTCCGGACAGCTGGGGTCGCCATCGCCTCATGGACGAACGTGATGCCGGAGAGCGCCGAAAGATATGCCATGCAGGAGTGCCCGGCGTTGAGGAAGCGCAGCTTGTACAGCTCCCAGTCATGGATGCGGTCGGTGAAGAGCGCGCCGACGTCTTCCCACGGCGGCCGGCCGCCCGCGAAGTCATCCTCCATCACCCACTGCCGGAAGGGCTCGGCGACGACGGGCCAACGGTCGCCGATTCCGAGGGTGTCCAGCAGCCACTCGCGGTCCGCGGGGCTGGTCACCGGCGTGATGCGGTCCACCATCGAGTTCGGGAAGCTGCAGTTCTCCTGGACCCACGCGGGCAGTGAGGGGTCGGCACGCGCCGCGGCGGCCAGGGTGGCGTGCCCCGCCGCGTCGCCGTTGCCCGGGAGGTTGTCGCAGCTCAGGATCGTCAGTGGTCCTGCTCCGCGCTCGCGACGGGCCGCCAGGGCGGCGGCGATGCGATCGAACGTCATCGGCGCGCCGGCTGCCAGTTGCTCGTCGGACGGCTCGGCATAGCCGGCCTCCGTGACCGTCAGGGAGAGGATCGACGTCGCGGGGGAGGCGATCAACCCGGCGACAGCCTCGTCCTGTCCCGGGGGAGCGTGCACGAAGTCGATGATCGAGCCGATCACCGCCGCCGAGGGCTCGCCGTTGCCCTTCTCGATCAGGGTGTACAGGTGGTCCTGTGCGCCCAGTGCGGCCGCCATCTCGGCGTCCTTGTCCAGGAGCCCGAGGCCGGCGATTCCCCAGTCGGCGCCGGCGGACGCAAGCTCGTGCACATAGAGCGCGAGGTGCGCCCGGTGGAAGCCGCCCACGCCGACGTGGGCGATGCGGGGCAGGAGCCGACCGCGGTCGTACGCGGGCACCGGAACGCCGCGAAGCGCGATCTCGTCTAGGTGGGACTGACTGAGGCTGATGGCGGACGATCGAGCCACACCGGGAATATAAACACAGGCAATCCAACGCATCAAGCCTTCGAAATTCTGGGAACCAGACCGGGGTTGGCTTGACATCCCACATAAACCCAAGTTATGTTCTGCTCCGGTTGCGGAGGAATCTGCCCTCCGCGTTCAAGCAGGAGGAGAGGTCATGAGAGGCATGCGCTTTGGATCGAGTGCGGCCCTGCTCGCGGTGGTCGGCGCGGTTGCGACTGGGTGCGGCGGCGGCGGCTCCAACAGCTCGAGCTCGAGCTCGGGTGGAACGCCGGCGTCGGGTAGCAGTGCGAAGGGCGGGTCGATCAACGTCGCCATCGTCGACAACCCGCAGATGAAGGACATCGCGGCGCTCACGCCATCGCTCTTCACCGCCAAGAGCGGCATCAAGGTGAACTACACCGTCCTCGACGAGGGCACCCTGCGTCAGGTCACCACGCGCGACGTCGCGGCCGGCGGCCGCCAGTTCGACGTGGCGATGATCGGGCCGTTCGAGGCGCCACAGTTCGGCCAGAGCGGAAGCCTCGTCGATCTCACGCCGCTGGCGACCTCCGACACTGCCTACAACTTCAGCGACATCATCCCAGCCGTGCGCAACGCGCTGTCGGCCGACGGCAAGCTCTACGCCGCGCCGTTCTACGGCGAGTCGTCGTTCCTCATGTACCGCAAGGATGTCTTGAAGGCCGCCGGAATCACGATGCCGGCACATCCGACGTGGGCGCAGGTCGCGGCGGCCGCGCGCAAGGTCAACAAGCCGAACATGGCCGGCATCTGCCTGCGCGGCAAGCCGGGCTGGGGCGATCTCGGCGCCTCGTTCACGACCGTGCTGAACACCATGGGAGCCACGTGGTGGTCCGCCAAGTCCGATGGCTCGGTCGACAAGGCGCAGATCGATCAGCCGGCGTTCAAGCAAGCGCTCCAGTTCTACGTGAACCTCGTCAAGGACGCGGGTGAGAAGGACGCGGCCAACGCGAGCTTCAACGAGTGCCTTTCGCAGTACAAGGACGGCAAGGTTGCCATGTGGTACGACGCCACGGTGGCAGCGGGCCTGCTCGAGGCCAGCGACAGCCCCGTGAAGGGCAAGAACGGCTACGTGGCCGCCCCGGTCGACAAGACCAAGGCAGCAGGCTGGCTGTGGTCGTGGGCACTGGCGATCCCGAAGACGTCCAGCAAGCAGGATCTCGCCTGGAAGTACCTCTCGTTCGCGACCGGCCCGCAGTACCTGAAGCAGGCCGGCCCCAAGGTTCCCGGTGGCTGGGCGTCGCTTCCGCCTGGCGCCCGCAAGTCCCTGTACGCGATCCCGCAGTACAAGAAGGCGGCCGCGGCATTCGCCAAGCCGACGCTCGACGCGATCTCGGCCGCGCCGATCACCAACCCGGGCACGACGCCGCGCCCCGGCCTGCCAGGCGTCCAGTACGTCGGCATCCCTCAGTTCCAGGATGTCGGCAACGGATGCACGGAGCAGTTCTCCGCCGTGATCGCCGGAAGGGCGTCGATCGACTCTGCGCTGAAGAACTGTCAGGACCTCGCCTCGCAGGTCGGCCAGTGATCTGAGAACAACGGAAAACGACACCGCCGACGCCATGAGCACGACACTGCGGACATCAATCACCCGCAAGCCTCAGCAGGTGCAGCACAAGCGCACGCTGAGTGAGGCATGGCGTCGGCGGCTGCCGCTGCTGCCGGCTCTGCTGGTCATGATCGCCCTGACACAGGTGCCGTTCGTGATGAGCGTCTATTACAGCCTCACGGACTGGACGGTCGTGCCGCCCGAGCCGCGCAACTGGGTGGGGCTGCACAACTACTCGCAGCTGTTCAGCGACCACTTCTTCAAAGACGCCGCGGTCACGAGCATTCAGCTGACGGTGTTCCCCGTCCTCGGTGCACTGATCCTGGGGGCGGGGTTCGCGCTCCTGCTGGATCGCAAGTTCTTCGGCCAGGGCTTCGTGCGGACCCTGCTGATCACGCCGTTCCTGCTGATGCCCGTGGTCGTCGGCCTCGTCTGGAAGAACCAGATGTTCCACGGCCTCTACGGCGTCCTCAACTGGGTCATCGAGAAGCTCGGCGGGAGCCCCGTGGAGTTCGTCTCACAACACCCGACCCTGTCGATCATCATCGTCCTGATCTGGCAATGGACGCCGTTCATGATGCTCATCATGCTGGCGGGCCTGCAGAGTCAGCCGGCCGACGTCCTGGAGGCAGCGAAGGTCGACGGGGCGACGCCGTTCTCGATCTTCCGCCAGCTGACGCTGAGCCACCTGCGGCCCTACATGGAGCTCGGGATCCTGCTCGGCACGATCTACCTGCTCCAGGTCTACGACCAGATCGCGGTGATGACCGGCGGCGGACCGGGCTCGACCAACGTGCCCTACTTCGTCTTCCAGCGGTCGATCGGCGGCGGCTGGCAGTTCGGCCGGGCCTCGTCGTTCAGCATCGTGGTCGTCGTCGCGTCGATCATCATCGCGACGATCGCGCTGCGGGTGCTGTCCAACCTTCTGAAAGGTGAGGAGATCGCATGAGCAACGCCGACGCCCCCATCACTGTCGGCGAGCGGCGCTGGGTCAACCACGCGCTCGGCGCCGCCGCCTGGATCACCGGCCTGGTCTTCTTCTTCCCGGTCCTCTGGATGGTGCTCAACTCGTTCAAGAGCGAGCAGGACGCGAACACCAGCCCGAAGATCAACTTCACCCCGACGCTCGATCGCTATCGCGAGGTGACCAGGAGCGCCGGTGGCCTGCTGTCGTTCGGCGAGGCGTTCACCAACTCGGCGGTGATCGTGATCGTCTCGACGCTCATCGTCCTGGCGCTCGCGATCCCGGCCGCGTACGCCCTCGCAATCAGGCCCGTGCACAAGTGGCGCGACGTGCTGTTCTTCTTCATCTCGACGAAGTTCCTGCCCGTCGTGGCCTCGATCCTCCCGATCTGGATCCTTGCCAAGAACTTCCACCTGCTGAACAGCCGCCAGGCGCTGATCATCCTGTACACGGGGATAAACCTGCCGCTGGCGGTGTGGATGCTGCGGTCGTTCTTCCAGGAGATACCGCGCGAGCTCATCGAGGCCGCCGAGATCGACGGCGCGAGCCTGAAGGGCCAGCTGACGTCGATCATCCTGCCGATGGCGGCGCCGGGAATCGCTGCCACCGCGTTGCTCTGCGTGATCTTCGCGTGGAACGAGTTCTTCTACGCCGTACAGCTCAATCCGGTCAAGGGGTCGACCGTGCCGATCTGGGTCACGACGAACATCAGCACGCGAGGTGACTTCCTGGCGAAGCTCTCCGCCGCCTCGGTGCTGGCGTGCATTCCCGTCGTGCTCGCCGGATGGATCGCCCAGAAGCGCATGATCCGTGGTCTGGCCATGGGCGCGATCAAGTGAGGAATCCGCAATGACTGAAGTCAGATATGACCAGGCGACGCGCACCTACGAGGGAACCGATATCGCCGCGGTCAACAGCCTGAACCTCGACATCGCAGATGGCGAGCTACTTGTCCTCGTCGGCCCGTCCGGGTCGGGCAAGTCGACGGCGCTGCGCATGCTGGCCGGCCTCGAACCGCTCAACGCCGGCACGATCTACATCGGCGATCGCGACGTCAGCAACGTCCGGCCGCGCGATCGCGACATCGCCATGGTCTTCCAGAACTACGCGCTGTACCCGCAGCTCAGCGTTGCGGAGAACATGGGCTTCGCGCTCAAGCAGCAGGGCGTGCCGAAGGAGGAGCGCATTTCGCGGGTCCGCGAGACGGCGCGCATCCTCGACCTCACCCCGTACCTCGATCGCAAGCCCAAGCACCTGTCGGGTGGCCAGCGCCAGCGCGTGGCGATGGGCCGCGCGATCGTCAGGCAACCGGCGGTCTACCTCATGGACGAGCCGCTGTCGAACCTCGATGCGAAGCTCCGCGTCCAGACGCGCACCGAGGTCGTCGAGCTGCAGCACCGCCTCGGCGTGACCACGGTCTATGTCACCCACGACCAGGTCGAGGCGCTGACGATGGGCGATCGGGTCGCGGTGCTCAAGGACGGCATCCTGCAGCAGGTCGACACCCCCGGCACGCTCTACCACGCGCCCGACAACGTCTTCGTGGCCGGGTTCATCGGCTCGCCGGCGATGAATCTCGTCGATGCCGGTGACGCGCGGCCACTGAAGATCGGCGAGGCCTCCCTCGGGTTCGACGGGCCCGCCGAGGCGGCGGTCGGAAACGGCGCCGGCAGGGTCACGGTCGGGTTCCGTCCCGAGGCGCTGACCGTGGGCGACGGGCCGCTCAGGGCGAAGATCCGCACGGTGGAGGACCTCGGCTCGGAGGTGTTCGTGCACCTCGCCCTCGATCACCAAGGCCAGAACCTGGCGCTCGTGGCGAAGATGTTCCCGCCGTTCAACGGCGAGCCCGGAGACACCATCGGGCTCCAGATCACGGGAACGACGCACCTGTTCGGCGAAGACGGGTCCCGCATCGCCACGACCTCGGCGACGCTGCACTCCTCGGCGACCCTGCACTGAGCGAGGACAAGTGAGCCGCTATGCGCTGGTGACCGGAGCGGCCGGTGACCTCGGGCGGGCGGCGTGCGTCGCCCTGGCGCAGGACGGCTGGTCGCTGCTGATCGCCGACCATCCGGCGCAGGAGCCGGGCGTCGAAGCGACCCGGGAAGCCTGCGCGGCGTTCGGCGCCGAGGTCGCCTCGGCCACCTTCGACGTCACCGACCCCGACGCCGTCACCGATGCCGTCGGCGCGCTCGCCGGCCGGCACGGCGTGCCGACCGCGGTTGTCGCGAACGCGGGCGTGCAGGGAGACTTCGCGCCGGTGCACGAGCACGACATCGATGTCCTTCGCCGCGTGTTGGACGTGAACGTGGTCGGTGTCTTCAACACCGTTCAGGTGACCGCGCGGCTGATGATCGGCGCGCAGGCCGGCGGGTCGATCGTCGCCATGGCGTCGATGGCCGGCGTGACCGGCGCGCCGAACATGCCGGCGTATTCGGCCTCCAAGGCGGCGGTGATCGGCCTCGTGAAGACCGCGAGCCGCGACCTGGCACCGCACGGCATCCGCGTCAACGCGGTCTCGCCCGCGTTCATCGGGCCCGGCGCGATGTGGGACAACCAAGTCGCCCAGCAGGCGGCGGCCGGCAGTCAGTACTACGCCACCGATCCCGAGGCGGTCGGCCGGCAGATGATCGAGATGGTCCCGCTGCGGCGCTACGGGGCGCCGTCGGAGGTGGCCGACGTGATCTGCTTCCTCGCAGGCGAGCGATCGTCGTACGTGACCGGCATCAACCTCGAGGTCGCGGGCGGCGCGGCGTGAGCCCCGAGTCGCCGGTCGTCACGGTGATCGGCGAGGCTCTGATCGACCTCGCCCCGGACGGCCTGCCCGGCACGTACCGCGCGCACCCGGGCGGTAGCCCGTTCAACGTCGCCGTCGGACTGGCTCGCCTGGGAAACCGCACCGTGCTCATGGCGCGCCTGGCAGACAGCGGCTTCGGACGGATGCTGCGCGGCGCCGCAGCCGCCGAGGGGATCGATCTGCAAGCTGCGCCGCACGCAACCCAGCCGACGACGCTGGCCGTCGTCTCCTTCGGGGATGACGCGCAGGCGACCTACGAGTTCTACCTCGAGGGCACGGCCGACTGGCAGTGGACAACCGCCGAGCTGGGCCGATTGCGCCCCGATGCAGAGGTCCTGCATTTCGGCTCGATCGCCTCGTGGACCCCGCCGGGGAGCGAGCGCATCGATGCGCTCGTCAGCGACGTCCACGCGACCGGAAGGGTCCTGGTCAGCTATGACCCAAATGTGCGGCCGCCGGTGGCGGGCGCGCGGGCGCGCGCGCGAGAGCGCGTCGCGCGCAGCATCCGCCGCTCACATGTCGTCAAGGCAAGCCTCGAGGACATCGAGTGGCTCTACCCGGGACGGGCGGTCGACGAGATCAGCGCACAGTGGAACGCGCTCGGCGCTGCGCTCGTCGTCGTCACCGACGGCCCTCGTGGCGCCATTGCGCACCGCGCCGGCGCCGAGCCGCTGCGCCGGCCGGGGCGCGCGGTGGAGATCGTCGACACGATCGGCGCCGGGGACGCCTTCACCGCCGGCATGCTCAGCGGCCTCGTGCGGCGCCGCCTTCACGTGCCCGCGCGAGTGGCCGATCTCTCCGACGCGGTGCTCGCCGACATCCTCGACGAGGCGGTGCTGGTCTCTTCGGTGACCTGCGAGCGGGCCGGGGCCGACCCGCCGCGCCTGCTCCCGGCAGCGGCTGGCGCGGACGTCTCGCTGCTCACGCTGGAAGACCTGGTGGCGTGAAGCCGGTCTTCGTCAGAGCGCCACGCGCGCGAGCAGCTCGACCTGGGCCGGATCGGCCGACGTCGGGAAGCAGATGACCTCGTCGGCCCCGGCGTCCTTGAATGCAGACAGGTAGGCGGTGATGGTGTCTTCGTCCGTCGCCGCGCTGCGCACGACCTGCTCGGTGTAGTCGCCCAGCCACGCGTAGTAGGCGCCGAGGCTCCGGCGCGCCGACTCCTCGGCGCCGTCGCCCAGCGCGAAGTAGAACAGCGCCATGGTCCGCGGCTCTCCGTCGCGGCCCTCGGCGCTCCAGGCTTCGCGCAGCTTGACGAGCGCCTCGCGGAAGGCGTCGGGGGTTCCGCCGCCCATCGTCCAGCCGTCGGCGTGGCGCGCGGCGCGCCGGAAGGCGACGTCCGTCGATCCCCCGATCAGCGTGGTGGGCCGCTTGCCGTCGGCCGGCTGCGGGCCGACGCCGCGATCGCCGCTCCACACGCGGTTGAGCTCCTCGAGCTGGGCGTCGAAGGTGCGTCCACGGGACGAGAAGTCGGCATCCACTGCTTCGAAGTCGTCCGGGCGGCCGCCGACCGCGAGCCCGAGCACCAGGCGCCCGCCGGAAAGGTCGTCGATCGTCGCGGCCTGCTTGGCCAGGAGCGCGGTGCTCTTGCGCAGCGGAGCGATGAGGATGTCGGTGGCGAGCTGGATGCGCTCCGTGACCGCGGCCGCGGCGGCAAGCGAGATCAGCGACTCGTAGTTGGGATAGACGACGCGATCGATCGTTCCAAGCGTCGAGAAGCCCGCTTCGTCGGCGCGGCGCGCCCACTCCACGATGCCGCGGCGATCAACGCCTTGCACGGTGTTGGGCAGCCCGATTCCGACGTCCATCCTGCTCTCCTCACGTGGGGGATCCGCTGTCTACAGTCACAAGCGGTGACCGGTGGGACTTTAGAACAGCTCCCCTCCTGGGCCTTCGCGCTGCTCCAGGAGGCGCCGGTCGGGCACCTCGGGCTGCTCGACGCGGACGGCGGCCCGCGGGTGCTGCCGATCACCTACGCCCTCGTTGCCGGCGAGCTGTGGAGCGCGATCGACGACAAGCCCAAGCGCCGCCGCGGCGAACAGGTCGCCCGTGTGGGCTGGCTGCGGGCCCGGCCCCAGTCCGCGCTGACCGTGGACCGCTACGACGCCGACTGGACCCGTTTGGCGTGGGTCCAGGTCCTCGGCCGCACGTCGGTGCTCGAGGCCGCGGGCCAGGAGCACGCGCTGGAGGCGCTTGCGAAGCGCTATCCCGCCTACCAGGCCAGGCGACCCGCCGGACCGCTGCTGCGGCTCATCCCCGAACGCGCGATCTGCTGGAGGGCGCAGGACTAGCCGCGCCGCTTCCTACGTCGCGCGCGCACGATGACGATCCGATCGGCGACGGCGCCGAGCAGGAAGGCCAGGAGGATCACCACGATCAGTGGCGTTCGCGCCGTCGCGACGACCCAGTGAACCTTGACCTGGTCGAGATTGAGCAGGGCGAACGCGGCGACGACCACTCCGATCAGCACCGCGGCCACGACGCGCGCGCGCTCCCGCCGGTCGACAGCGGTCGCGCTCTTGTTCTCTGCGGACGTGCCTGAGGAGCGCGTGCTCATGCGGCCGGTGCGCCGGCGGCATCCGAGCGGTCCACGAGCTGCGCGATGCCCTCTTGGTGGGCGCAGTTCGCACAGCAGAAGAAGCGGCCGTCCGCCTCGACGCCGTGGCCGATCACGACGCAGCCGCAGTGCTCGCAGCGCGGCGCAAGCGCGTGGATCGCGCATTCGAAGGAGTCAAAGACGTGCTTCTCCCCCGCGGCGTGGACCTCGAGGGTCTTGTCGTACTCGTTTCCGCAGACTTCGCACTGGCCCATGAGAGCCCCTCCTCGCGACGACGGTGTGCTCTTTGAGGAGTTACCCGCCGGGCCCCAGGCAAACGCTTTCGGCCGCCCCGGTCGCCTACGACCAGGCAGCAGCCGAACCCGGCCGGAGGGCGTCGGCGGTCACCAGCACAGCGAGTGTCGCGATCGCTGCGGCGAAGACGACGCTGGCGCCGACGAGCCCGACAGGACCCACGAGCAGTCCCACGCCGAGCACCGGCAATGCGACGCCGAGGTAGGCGGCGACGAAATAGCTGGACAGGACCGCAGCGCGCCGGTCGTCGGGCGCTCGTCCGGCGAGCATGGAGAGGCTGCCCATGTACACAAGCCCCTGTCCGAGCCCTCCGCCGGCCGCCGCGACCAATAGCACCCCAAGCGACCCCGTGGTGGCCGCGATCGCCACGAGGCAAACACCCGCGGCCAGCAACACCTCGCCGACCACGACGGCGCGGCGGTCCGAAATGCCGCGCAGGGCAACCTGGCCGCCGCCCGAGGCAGCAAAGACGATGAACACCACGACTCCGGCAACGCCCTTGTTGGCGACGTGCATCGTCTGGACGAGCACCGTCGGAGCGAGCCCCGTGAACAGGCCCATCAGCGCGAATCCGCCCACCACCGCCGATGCCGCCCGGCCGAACACGGGCCACCCGGCCGGAGGGAGGGCGAGCCGGCGCGTACCACCGCCACCCGCTCCTGCGCCCTGCTCGGACTCCGGGATCGCCAGCAGGGCCGCGCCCACCGCGACTGCGAGTGCGAGCTCGACGATGAAGGCAAGCCGCAGGGGGTCGGGGGCGTACTGCGCGAGGAGCCCGGCCACCAGGGGTCCGAGCCCGAGGCCAAGGACGCTGCTCGCGGCGCTCACCACGGCCGCCCGACGGCTGTTCGCCGTCGGCGAGAGCTCGATGAGCGCGGGGCTGGCGGCGCTCATGTAGAGACCCGCTGCGAAGCCGGAAAGGACTCGTCCGAGGAAGAGGGCAGCCACGCTGTTCGCCAGCGCGAACGTCGCCGCGCTGGCGATCGTCAGCAAGATCGCCGCGCCGAGAACGGGACGGCGACCGATGCGATCCGACAGAGAGCCCAGGGCGACGAGGCTGACCAGGACCGAGAGGGCGTATGCCGCGAAGACTGCCGTCAGGACCAGGGACGAGAGCCCGAACAGCTGCCGGTAGTCCGGGTACAGCGGGGTCGGCAGCGTCGTTCCGAGCATCGTCACCACGTACCCGGCGGCGATCGCCCAGAATGCGACCGTCCGGCGATCGGGGCGGGCCGACGGGAGTCGACGGGCGAGAGCGCTGGTGCCATCCATCTCCTGGACGATATGGCGGTGGTGGGATAGCTACAAAGGCGCCTTTCCGATCGGAACGATAAGCGAAGCCTATGTCGTCACCCTAGACCGACGGCCCCCTTGGGCCTGCGTTTCCAGGGGTACTCGTGCAGCGCCTCGAGGAATGTTTGCGTGATCGGAGTCCATTCGGTGCGACCGAAGGCAACGACCGCGCGTACGATCCGCGGCTTCGCAGGCCGCGCCAGGTGCAGGAAGCTCTCGGTCAGGATGTGATCGGGCACGAGCGCCGGGCCCAGGCCGGCGGCGGCGAACTGGGGCGCTGCCGTGACCTGGCTGGTGCGCACTGCGACCCGCGGCGTGAAGCCCGCGGCCGCGCAGCGCATGTCGACGACCTCGGCAAGCCCGTGACTCGGGGCGTAGTGGACCCATCGGCGTTCGGCCAGGTCCCGGAGATCCACGGAGCGCCCGCGCAGGAGCGGGTCGCCGTCGCGCAGGACGATGACGAACTCCTCCCATCCGAGCGGCTCGACCGGGCCTTGCCAGGTTTTCGGAGGGGAGCCGATCGCCATGTCGCCGTCGCCTTGGCGAACCGCCTCCTCCAGAGCCCGGCGATGCCCGAACTCGCTGAGGCTGACCTCGATCGCCGGATGGCGCTCCTGCCAGCGTTGAAGGACGGAGGGCAGCAGCCCGGCGGCAGCCGAAGTGAGCGCCGCGATCTCGAGCTGGCCGGCCTGCAGGCCCAGTGCCATGCGGACAGAGCGGCGCGCGCGATCGGCGTGGTGGGTCGCCGCGCGCGCCTCCGGCAAGAAGTTCTGGCCGGCCATCGTGAGCCGGACGCCGCGCGGCATCCGCTCCAGCAGCGGGCCGCCGAGCTCTGCCTCGAGCGCGCCGATCTGCTGCGATAGCGACGGCTGGGCGACGAACAGGCGCTCGGCTGCACGGGTGAACGACCCCTCTTCCGCGATCACGACGAAGTACTCGAGCTGGCGCAGGTTCATGGCATAAGTATCGCCTATCCACAGCCTTCGAACTTGATATTTCTGTCTATGGCAGCAGGCGCGTATCGTCAATTCCATGACCATCATCACGGACTCCACCGTGCTCCCCGACATCGGCATGCTCACGATCGACGACTCGCTCGACCCGGCCCAGGCCGAGGCGGCGGTTCTCGCCGCTCGGCGCTTCTACGCCTTCTGGGACACCGGCGACGTCCGGCACCTGGATGCTGCGATCGCCGCGGAGTTCCACGACCACACGCTTCCCGCCGGCCGTCCACAGGGCCCGGCGGGGCCGCCCGCAGCGTCGCAGTGCTTCCGCGCCGCCGTTCCGGACCTGCGCTGCGAGATCGAGGACCTGCTCGTGGTCGGGGACAAGGTCGCGGCGCGCCTGCGTTGGCGAGGTTCGTTCACCGGCGTCTTGGGTGACCGGCAAGGTGCCGGGGAGCCCATCGATTTCATGGTCATCGACGTCCTCGGCGTCCGCGATGGGCGGATCGTGGCCAACTGGCACCTCGAGAACATCGCAATCCTGATGCAGCAGCTGGGCGTCGCCTCCCTGTGACCAGCGGCAAGCTCATGGGCTAGACCGGGGACGCCTCGGGCAAGACCTTGTTGGCGGAGCAATGCGCCCGCCCAGCAAGGAAGACATCCGGTGCCAGGACGTTCATCGACCGTTGCCGAGCAGTTCGTCGAGGTGCTGCTCCAAGTCGGTGTGGAGCGGATCTACGGCATCGTCGGCGACAGCCTGAACCCGATCGTCGACGCGGTCCGCCGGACCGAGGGCATCGAATGGATCCACGTGCACAACGAGGAAGCCGCCGCCTTCGCGGCGGGGGCCGAGGCGCAGCTCACCGGTCGGCTCGCGGTCTGCGCGGGGAGCTGCGGGCCCGGCAACACGCACCTCGTCCAGGGTCTCTACGACGCCCATCGCAGCGGCGCCCCGGTGCTCGCGCTCGCCTCGCACATCCCCAGCGCGCAGATCGGGACCAACTTCTTCCAGGAGACCCATCCCGAGGCGCTGTTCGCCGAGTGCAGCGGCTACTGCGAGCTGGTGAGCCAACCGGAGCAGATGCCGCGCGTAATGCGGATCGCGATCCAGCACGCGCTCGGCCGCGGCGGCGTCTCGGTGCTCGTGCTGCCCGGCGACGTCGCGGCGCGGCGGAGCGCCCGGCCCACGGGCAACAGCGCGCTCGGCGGGCCGCCTCCCCGGGTGGTCCCCGCGCAGTCGCAGGTGGAGGCGCTGGCCGACGCGCTGAACGGTGTGGATACCGTCGCGCTCTTCGCAGGGGCTGGGGTCCGCCAGGCGCACGACGAGGTCATGCAGCTGGCGGAGAAGATCCTCGCCCCGGTCGGTCACGCGCTGGGCGGCAAGGAGTGGATCCAGTACGACAGCCCCTACGACGTCGGGATGAGCGGGCTGCTCGGCTACGGCGCCTGCCACGAGGCCATCGACAAGGCGGAGCTGCTCGTGCTGCTCGGCACCGACTTCCCCTACGACAGCTTCCTGCCCGACCGCCATGTGATCCAGATCGATCACGATCCGGCCAAGCTCGGCCGGCGCACAGCGATCGACATCGGCGTGAACGGCGACGTGGGGGAGACGATCCGCGCCGTCCTCCCGCTGCTCGAGCAGAAGCGCGACCGTTCGTTCCTCGACGCGATGCTGCGCCGGCACGCCGAGATCCTCGAGGGCGCGGTCGCGGCCTACACCCGCGACGTCGAGCGCAAGGTCCCGATCCACCCGGAGTACGTGGCATCCGTGCTCGACGAGCTGGCCGACGACAACGCGATCTTCACGGTCGACACCGGGATGTGCAACGTCTGGGCCGCCCGCTACCTCACGCCGAACGGGCGCAGGCGCGTCATCGGCTCCTTCCGGCACGGGACGATGGCCAACGCGCTTCCACAGGCCGTGGGAGCGCAGCTGGCCCATCCCGGGCGCCAGGTCGTCTCGATGTCCGGAGACGGGGGCCTTGCCATGCTCCTGGGTGAGTTGCTCACCGTGCGGCTGCACGACCTGCCGGTGAAGATCGCCCTCTTCAACAACGCCTCGCTGGGCATGATCAGGCTCGAGATGATGGTCTCCGGCCTGCCGTACTTCGAGACCGACCACCCGCCGGTGGACTTCTCGGCGATCGCGCACGCGATGGGGATCGAGGCGCTCCGCATCGAGGATCCCGCCAGGGTTCGCGACGATCTCGCCGGCGCACTGGGGCGCGAGGGGCCGGCGCTCATCGAATTCGTCACCGACCCCAACGCACTTTCCATTCCGCCCAGCATCACGGTGGAACAGGTCAAGGGGTTCGCACTCGCCGCGACCAAGACCGTCCTCGACGGGGGCGTCGGGAAGATGGTCGAGCTCGCCCGCAGCAACCTCCGGAACCTGCCGCGCCCCTGACGCGTCATCTCTTCCGATCGCTCCCCTCGGCTCGCCGCACCGCGAGCGTGAGAGGCTCGCTGCCGATCAGGTTCTGCGAGGCGACGATCAGCGGGCGAACGGCGAGCAGGCCGATCCGGCCCTGGCGCCCGACGGGCGCGACGCGCGTTTCGCTGACCAGCGCGGACCGTCCGTCGCCGGCGGGCTCGACCCAGTGGGCGAAGAGGACACGCGCGGTCCCGGGCGCCGACCAGCCCAGGAACTCGTCCGGGCCGGCGAGCCGCGGGTAGTCGCGCCGCAGCGTCCAGATCCGGCCGCACAGGCCGCTGACCAGCGCGTGCTGGGTCTCGTGGAGCGGCGTGAACGGCGCCGAGCGGAAGAGCTCGTCGTAGGTGGGATCGGCCGGCAGGCCGGGGATGCGCCAGCGCACGAGCGAGCCCAGCGCGCGCGTGTCGCGCAGCCGGATGCTCTGAGCGGCGGACCAGAGCCTCGCCGCTGATGCGCGCGCCTCGCGCCGGTGGGCGATGCGCACCGTCGGGTTCGGAAGCCAGCGATCCAGCTCGGTCGCCGTCACGACCGCACGGCGACGAAACCGGCCGCAAGCAGGACCATCGCGATCGACAGCGCGGACAGCGCGCCCTCGAGCGGGGCGGCGAGCGTCTGCGCGCTCAGCTCGACGCGGCGGCCGTCGGCCAGCTGCTGGTCGCCGTGCAGCGCGACGGTCCGGCGGCGCAACTCACGCGCGGGCGTGCTGAGGCGCCGCTGGGCGACGCTCAGCGCCCAGCATGCCGCGGTGACGAGGACGCCCGCCGGACGCAGCGTGAGCGCGTTCACCCAGTAGCCGGTGAACGCGGGGAACGCGCCCCACGCGACGGCGAACCACGTGTCGCTGTGAAAGCGCCCCCCGAACAGCTCGAGGTTGTACGCCACCACGATGAACCCCCCGGCGGCCACCAGCGGCGCGAGCTGGACCGAGACGACGATCGCGCCGGCCACGCCGATCCCGACCGCACCGGCGAGCCCGACGGCGGCGAGCGCGACGAGGGTCCGGTCGGAGAGCGCTGTTCCCAGTGGCCGGCCGTTGAGCTCGTCCAGTGCGTGCGCGCACACTCCGACGCCGAGGAAGAACGCGCCGAGCGCCGCCGCGAGGCGATCGCCGTGTAGCGCCGGTGCGGCGGCGGCGCCGAGGGCCACGTAGCTCAGATGCCAGGCCGTGTAGGGCGGGTGCAGGAGCGTGATCAGGTCGCGCCATCCGCCCGCGCGCAGCGCGTAGAAGGCCGGGCGCTCGAGCTCAGGAGCGCCCATCGCCGCGAACCCCCCACATCACGACGCCGGCGCCGCGGCTCAGGCGTAGGACACGCACGCCTTCGATGCCCGCGGCCTGCCACAACGCGGGTAGACCCTCGAGCGGATGTCGTGCGTAGAACTCGCTGATGCTCGGCCCCAGGAAGCGTCCTACCCGATACCAGTCCGCAGATGCGAGGCGTCCCAGCGTGGGTAGGCCGAGCCTGGTGTGCAGCAGCCACGGTGCCCGCCATGGCCAGGGCGGCACGCCGAACTCGAGCGAGGCAATCGTGCCGCCAGGGCGGATGACGCGCGCGAGCTCGCGCAGCGTGAGCAGCGGGTCGTCGACGTAGCGCAGCAGGTAGGTGAACGTCAGCGCATCGAACTCCGCGTCGCCGAACGGCAGCCGCTCCGCCTGCCCGCGGACGAGCTCGACCCTGGCGGCGACCTCTGGATCGGCGGCGAGCTTCGCGCGGGCGCCGGCAAGCATCTCCTCGCTCTGATCGAGCCCGACCACGGAGCACCCGTGAGACCGGACGAGCTCCCTGGCCACGAGGCCGGTGCCGGTCGCGACATCCAGCACACGATCGCTTGGAGCGGCGCGGACCCGCGCCACGAGCGCCCGCCGCCAGCTCGGTTCCTCGCCCAGGCTCAGCAGCGCGCCCATGCGGTCGTAGTTGCGTCCGAGGCCCGAGAAGAGCGCGAGCGCGTGTCGTTTGCGCGCGGTCAGGCCCGCGGCGGCCGATGCGCCCTGGGCGTTCATCGCCTGCATGGCCTTGGATGCTCGCACCGCGCGGCGGCCGGCGCCAGCGGCGACGCGCCGCGTCGCACAGCCCTTTTCACCGCGGCGGCCGGAGGCGTATCGTCTGTGTCTGGAGGATTCGACATGACGGCACTCGGGTTTGCGCTCCTGTTCATTGGCGCAGTGCTGGTAGTCGCCGAGGCCCACGTGCCCGGCGGGGTTCTCGGCGTGTTCGGGGGCCTGGCGCTGATCGCCGGCGGGATCGTGGTCATCGGCGGATTGGGCGGCGGCGCGGTGCTGGCGGTGCCGGTCGGCGTTGGGCTCGGCGCGGCGACGATCGCGAGCGTGCTCGTCCTGACGCGCAAGGCTGCAAAGGTCCAGCACGGTCGCATCCGGTCGGGCGCGGAGGCGCTGTGCGGCTGCGTCGGCGTGGTCCGTGGCTGGAACGAGCCTGCGGGGACGGTCTTCGTCGGCGGTGCGCTGTGGCGGGCGCGGCGCGACTGGGGCAACGTCGACGAAGGCGCGCCCCTGCACGAGGGCGATCCGATCGTGGTCGAGCGCGTGAACGGCCTGACGCTGTCGGTGCGCCCGGCCGAGGAATGGGAGCTGATCGTGTGAT
>JAWVFZ010000099.1:0-2699 GCA_033855555.1 Solirubrobacteraceae bacterium | reverse complement strand
CCGCGTCGTACGCTTGGCGGCATGGAGGACCGGCTGTGGACCGCGCGGCTGCGGTGGCGGCTGCGGGGTGCGCGGCTGTGGCCGACGTTCGCGCTCCTGACGGTCCTCGACGGCCTGCTCCTTCACCTGCATCCGATCGCGGGCGACGGCACCGGCGTCTTCCCGGGCGCGCTGCTCGCGGGGTTCATGAACCTCGCCGCGGTCGCGGTCGTCGCGCCGCTGATCTCACGCCGGCTGCGCGGCGGACGACCGAGGGAGATCGCCGACGACCGCGCGGGAACGGTTGCGATCGCGGCGGTCACGGTCGGGCTTGCGATCGCCGGGCTCGCGCACGCCGGTTCCGTCGACAAGGCGAACAGGGCCATGTCCGACCAGCTCGCCGCCGCGCGCCGCTACTTCGCCGCCCAGGCGCCGCTCCCGTATCGGCACCACCTGGACGAGGTCGACACGTGGAAGCAGTCCGCCGACCTGTTCCGGACCTGCGTCCCGGGCGCCGACAACGACCACGCGCTGTGCGTGTTCGTGACGACGGACTCCAGCCCGCCGGGCGTCCGCCTGGATCCCGACCACCAGCCCAACAGCGTCGTTGCCGGGCCCGACAACCCCGGTCACCGGTAGCTGCTCGCTCAAGTCGGCGCGCACGCGTGCCGATGGCAACCCGATGCATGCCACGAAGGGGCTCTGGTCGGCCCTGGGGGCGGGCACGTCGCTCGCCGCCGCCGGCGTCCTCGCGCTCTTCAGCGTGAGCGTCCTGCTGGGTGTCAACGGCTGGCCGCAGGTCCGGGCTGCCGACGGCGGGCGCGTGGCGGTGCGCGCCCAGGCCCTCGCGCCGACGGCCGCCGAGGCGAGCACCGCCGCCGCGCCCGCGGTGCTCCCCGTCCCAGCCGCACACCGGCCCCGTCGCACCGCAGGCACGGGCACGCGCACCGGACGTCGCAAGGGCCAGGCGAACCCAGGCCGCCGGCCCGCCGTCCAGGTCAGCGGGCCACAGGCGTCGGGTCCGTCTTCGGCTTCCGGCACGCCGACGTCCGCGGCCGGCCCCGCGCCCACACCCAAGCCCACGCCGGCCGCCGCCGCGCCGCAGCTGCCCAGTTCCGCGGGCGACGCCGTTACCACCGTCACCGGTGCGGCCGGCGACGCCGTGGCCCCGATCAGCCCTCAGGTCGCGGGAACGGTGACGCAGACCGGCCAGCAGGCCGCGGACGCCATCGATCAGGTCGGGAACACCGTGGGCGGCGTTGTCGGCGGCCTGACCGGCGCGCCGCGGCCCTAGGTCCCTCCCTACGCGCGCAGCATTCCCCAGCAGCGGATGCCGGTTCCGGGGTGCGTCTCGTCGACGAAGACCTCGAAGCCGTGACGGCGGTAGAAGGCGAGGTTGCGCTCGGCGAAGGTCTCCAGGTAGCACGGGTCGCCGCCGGCGCTCGCGCGCTCCAGCACCGGCGCGAGCGCTGCCGAGGCTGCCCCGCGGCGCTGGCGGCCCGGCTCGGTGGCGACCAGGTTCAGCAGCCAGTGCGGGCCCGGAGCGGCCCGGTCGTGGAAGGCGTCGACGAAGCCGTACACGTCGTGGAAGCGCGCGAACGCCGCTTCGCCGACGGCCAGTCCCGCCTCGGCGAAGCCACACGCGGCGATCCGCTCCGAGCTCGGCGGCCAGGCGTTGGGCGGCATCCAGGCGGCGACCGCGTCGAAGTCCTCGGTGCGCCAGCTGCTGCCATACAGGGCGCACATCCGCACGACGGGCTCGAGGTGGACCGGCCCGAGGCGAGCGCGCTCGCCAGCGTCCGGGAACATGTGCACGAGCAGCGGGTCCTCGTCGAAGGCGCGCGCGATGAGGGCTGCCGCCCGCTCGACCTCGTCCTCGGCGAGCGGGACCGCGGCGGCCATGCGGCCTCAGAGGACGAGCGCGAGCGGCTGCTCGAGCAACTCGCGCACGCGCGCAAGGAAGCGCGCGGCGTCGGCGCCGTAGAGGATCCGGTGGTCGCAGGCCAGCGTCACGTCCATCTGGTGGCGTGCGACGACCGCGCCGCCGACGACCACCGCGCGCTGCTCCAGCGCCCCGACCGCGAGGATCGCCGCCTGCGGGGGATTGATCACCGCGTTGAAGCGCGTCACGCCGAACATGCCGAGGTTGGAGACGGTGAACGTCCCGCCGCTGAGCTCCGGCGGCGTGATCGCGTTGGCTCGCACGCGCTCGGCGAGCGCGCGGGCGTCGCGCGCAATCTGCCCGAGCGACTTCGAGTCGGCGTCGAAGACCGTCGGGACAACGAGCGCGTCCTGCGCGGCCACGGCAACGCCGACGTTCACCCGCGAGAACAGCTCGAAGTGACCGTCGCGGTAGGAGCCGTTGGCGCGCGGGAACTCGCGCAGCGCGAGCGCGCAGGCCTTGACGACCATGTCGTTGTAGGAGGGCACGGCGCCACCCTCGGGCGTCGCGGCCTTCAGGTCGGCGCGCATCTCCACGCAGCGCTCCATGTCGATCGCCGTTGTGAGCGTGAAGTCCGGGACGGTCGCGCGCGACTCCGCCATCCGCCGCGCCACGAGCTGCTGCGTGCGGCTGAGCTCCTCGATGCGGACGTCGCCCTTGGCGGTGCCCGTCTCGGAGACCACGGGCGGCGGCGGCGTGGCAGCCGCGGCGGGCGCCGGAGCGGCCGGAGCGGCCGCAGCTGCGGGCTGTGCGCCCTCGACGTCGGCTTTCACGATCC
>JAWVFZ010000098.1:0-3106 GCA_033855555.1 Solirubrobacteraceae bacterium | reverse complement strand
CGTCGAGCGCCTGGCGCACCGGCGCGACCACGCGGTCGAGCAGGTCGGCGGTCAGCTCGTTGAACTTCGAGCGGGTCAGGCGGACGTCGAGGTGCTTGGGGCCGCTCTGGTCGGCGGTGATGAACGGCAGGTTGATCTGCGACTCCTGCGCGCTGGACAGCTCGATCTTCGCCTTCTCGGCGGCCTCGTAGAGGCGCTGCAGGGCCATCGGGTCCTGCGTCAGGTCGATCGCCTGGTCGCGCTTGAACTCCGCGGCCAGCCAGTCGACGACCGCCTTGTCCCAGTTGTCGCCGCCCAGGTGGTTGTCGCCCGCCGTGGACTTGACCTCGAAGACGCCGTCGCCGATCTCCAGCACGGACACGTCGAACGTGCCGCCGCCGAGGTCGAAGACGAGGATCTTCTGGTCGGTCTCCTTGTCGAGGCCGTAGGCCAGCGATGCGGCCGTCGGCTCGTTGATGATGCGCTTGACGTCGAGGCCGGCGATCTTGCCGGCGTCCTTGGTCGCCTGGCGCTGGTCGTCGTTGAAGTACGCGGGAACCGTGATGACGGCTCCGTCGACCGTGTCGCCGAGATAGGCCTCGGCGTCGGCCTTCAGCTTGGCGAGGATCATCGCGCTGATCTCGGGCGGGCTGAACTGGGCGCCGCCGGCGTCGACGCGGGCGTCGCCGTTCGGGCCTGCAACGACCTTGTAGGGGACGATCGACTCCTCCTCGCGCACCTCGGCCTCCTTGCGGCCCATGAAGCGCTTGATCGAGAAGACGGTGTTCTGCGGGTTGGTGACGGCCTGGCGCTTGGCGACGGTGCCGACGAGGCGCTCGCCCGACTGCGCGAACGCGACCACGGACGGGGTCGTGCGACCGCCCTCCGCGTTTTCGATCACGGTGGGCTCGCCGCCTTCGAGGACGGCCATGCACGAGTTCGTCGTGCCCAGATCGATGCCGATGGTCTTGGCCATGTGTGGGGTCTCCTTGGTTCCTACGGAAGAAATCTAAGTGGCATTATGGCAGATCTGAACCGGGCTGCCGCTCAGCCGGGTGTGCGGCGAACATCAGTCGAAGAGCCTGGCCGAGGGACACATGCGGCGCAGGTCGCAGCTCGGGCAGGCCGGGCGCTGCGCGTGGCAGGTGCGCCGCCCGTGGCGCAGCAGGTTGACGTGCAGCTCGAGCTCGGAGCCGGGCGGGGAGATCCGCAGCATC
The DNA here is from genome assembly GCA_033855555.1 of Solirubrobacteraceae bacterium. Taxonomy (GTDB): domain Bacteria; phylum Actinomycetota; class Thermoleophilia; order Solirubrobacterales; family Solirubrobacteraceae; genus AC-49. The sequence goes on along the minus strand of JAWVFZ010000098.1, from coordinate 1,910 downwards.
TCGTCGTGGATGCGCTCGAACGGACCCTTGGCCGGCAGGATCCCCAGGCGCCCGCCGACCCGCGACACGTGCGTGTCGACCGGCACGTCGCGCAACCCGTAGGAGAACAGCAGCACGCACGCGGCCGTCTTGCGCCCGACGCCCGGCAGCGCCGTGAGGAAGTCGCGCGACTCGTCGATCGGCGCGTCACGCATCCAGGACAGGTCGAGCTCCTCACCGATCGCCTCGAGGATCGCCTTGATCCGCACCGACTTGACCTTGGAGATCCCGCCCGGGCGGATCGCCTCCTCGATCTCCTCGACGGGGGCGTCGCGCACCGCCTCCCACGAGGGGAAGCGATCGCGCAGGCGCAGGAAGGCGACGTCGCGGTTGCGGTCGTTCGTCGATTGGCTGAGCACCGTCAGCACGAGCTCGGCGAGCGCGTCCTGGTGAGGCTCCATCACCGGCACGCCATAGACCTCGGCCAGCCGCGCGCGGATCGCGCGCACGCGCCTGGCGCTCGGGAGGGCTGGCATCGGCCCAACGGTATCCTCCGCCGCTCTGTGGCCGAGGTCAGCGAGCACACCGGCCTCATCGGCGACAGCGAGATCGTCTGGCGGGAAGGACGTCCGGGCGGGCGGGGTCCGACTCCCATCCTCTACCTCCACGGCGTCCCGACCGACGGCGACGACTGGCTCCCATTCCTGGAACGGACCGGCGGCTTCGCGCCCGACCTGCCGGGCTTCGGGCGCAGCTCCAAGCGCGGTGACCTCGACTTCACGATGGAGGGCATCGCCCGCTTCGTCGAGGCCTTCGCCGACGACCGCGGCCTTGACCGGCTGAGCCTCGTGATGCACGACTGGGGCGCGGCGGCCCTGCTGTTCGCGATGCGCGCGCCGGAGCGGATCGAGCGCCTCGTGCTGATCGATGCCGTGCCGCTGCTGCCCGGCTATCGCTGGCATCGCATCGCCCGCCTCTGGCGCCGGCGCGTGCTCGGCGAGCTGTTCATGGGCTCCACCTCGGCGACTGCGCTCGGCGTGCTGACGCCCGATCTCAAGCCGCGGGCGCGCGTCATCGCCAAGCGGCTCGACCAGGGCACCCAACGCGCGATCCTGCGCCTGTACCGCGCTGCCGACGAGGAGCTGCTGGCCCGCGCCGGGGAGGATCTCGGGCGCATCACGTGCCCGTCGCTCGTCGTCTGGGGCGAGCGCGATCCCTACATCCCGGTGCGCTTCGCACACGCCTACGCCGAGGCGCTTGGAGACGCGACGGTCCACACATCCCCAGGTGCAGGGCATTGGCCATGGCTCCAGGATCCGGAGCTTGTCGGCCAGGTCTCCGGCTTCCTGAGCCGGTAGCCTGCGGCCCTCGTTTCCGCTCGGCGCGGCAGGACGCCGCGCCTTCGCCCCAACGCAGGGACGCATGGAGTGTTCGATGCCCGTCGCCACACCACCGCCGCCGGTGGCGCACGTTGCTGCTGCGAGCAATTTCGACCGTGCTGTCGTCGGTGAGATCAATGCCGCCCGTGCCTACGTCGGACAGCGTCCGGTCGTGCTGACCGCGCGCCTGCGCAGCCTGGCCAAGCACCACACCCTCGACATGCTGCGCACCAACAGCTTCAGCCACGACGGCGACGGCACCTCGTTCGCCACCCGGATCCAGCGAAGCGTCAATTACAAGAAGGTCGGCGAGACGCTCGCCCTCATGCCCCGCAACACCTCGGCGCGACGCGTCGTCAGCGCCTGGCTGAAATCGCCGGGCCACCGCGCGGTGCTGCTCGACCCGTCATACCGGCGCATCGGCATCGGCGGCGCGAACGGCAGCATGGGCCACGGCAGCAGCTTCGCCGTCACGGCCGACTTCGCCACCTGGCGGTGACCATCTAGGGTCCGCGCCGATGGCGGCGCGGATCGAACGGATGCCTGGATGGG
>JAWVFZ010000097.1:0-6560 GCA_033855555.1 Solirubrobacteraceae bacterium | reverse complement strand
CGCGGCCCCGACTACAGCGTCCGGACGCACCCTTTCCTCAATGCAAGCAGCCAACGCCAGACCGGCCGCGAACCCGCCGCGCTGGGCGCCACTCAACCCCCGCCTCCGCGTGCAAAGCGACAGCCTTCACCGTGGGCAGGACATGTCGGCGCGGCTCGCCTCAATCCATCCGCTGCCCACCGTCGACGTTCAGCGTCTGGCCGGTGATCCAGCCGGCGGCCGGTGAGGCGAGGAACGCGACCGCGCGGCCGATGTCCTCGGGGGTGCCCTGGCGGCGCAGCGGAAGCGACGCGATGCGCGCCGCGCGCGCCGTGCCCGGCGCGGCGCCGGCGGTGGCTTCGCGGCGGGCGAAGGTGCCGTCCATCATGTCCGTGTCGGTCGATCCCGGGCAGATGCAGTTGACGCGGATCGCTGGTGCGAGCTCCAACGCGAGCTGCTGGGTGAGGCCGATGACGGCGAACTTCGTGGCGCAGTAGGCGCCCATCCGCGGCTGGCCGGCCCGGCCGGCCACCGAGGAGATGTTGACGATGTCGCCTTGGCCGGCGGCCTGCATTGCCGGCAGCACCGCCGTGGTCGTCAGGTAGAGGGCGTTGAGGTTGACGTCGACCGTCCGGTACCAGAGCTCGTCGTCCAGGTCGGCGAGGAGGTCCTCGCCGGCGCCGCCGGGGATCGCCGCGTTGTTGACGAGCAGGTCCACGGGACCCAGCGAGCCGGCCTCGGCCACGACGCGGGCGACGTCGTCGCGGTTGGTGAGGTCGCCCTCGACGGCCACCGCGCGGCGGCCCAGCGCGCGCAGCTCGTCGGCCAGCGAAGCCACGCCGAGCCAGCCGGCCTCGCGCTCGGCCGCGGGCTGCTCGGCCGGCGCACGGGCCAGGCCGTGGACGGCGACGTCGGCCCCGGCATGCGCGAGCTCCAGCGCGATCCCGCGGCCGATGCCGCGGCGGCGCCCGGCTCCGGTGACGAGCGCCACGCGACCCGAGAGCGGGAGCTCGGGAGCCATCTAGTCCGCGGTCAGGATGTGGACGGACATCGCGGCCGAATCGCCTTCCAGCCAGCCGCCGCCGTTCTGCGTGAGGGCGACGCGCGCCCCGGCGACCTGACGCGCGCCCGCCTCGCCGCGCAGCTGCCAGGCCGCCTCGCAGACCTGCGCGATGCCGGTCGCCCCGATCGGGTGGCCCTTGCTGAGCAGCCCGCCGCTGGTGTTGACCGGGAGCTCGCCGTCCAGCCGCGTGCGCCCCGAGGCGATCAGCTCCGGTGCGCCGCCGGGCTCGGCGAGACCGAGCTGCTCGTAGACGATGAGCTCGGCCGGGGCGCTGGCGTCGTGGACCTCCGCGCAGTCGAGGTCCTGCGGCCCGATCCCGGCCTGCTCGAACGCCGCGCGCCCCGCGCGCGCGGCCGACCCCGCGGTCGGGTCGTCCTTGTCGTGGCGGTTGCCCGATCGCACGACCGATGCGCGGATGCGCGGGCCGCGGCGGCCGAGACGCCGGGCCGCACGCTCGCTCAGCAGCACGACGGCGGCCGCGCCGTCGGAGATCGGAGAGCACATGAGCAGCGTGAGCGGTGCGACTACCAGCCGGCTCGCGAGCACATCCTCGACCGTCAGCTCCCCGCCGTACTGCGCGCGCGGGTTGAGGGCGCCGTTGTGCTGGTTCTTCACCGTGACCCGGGCGAAGTCCTCGGGTGTCGCGCCCGACGCCCGCATGTAGCGGCGGGCCATGTCCGCATAGAGGTCCATGAAGAACGATCGCGAGCCTCCGTCGTCGCCATCGCTGCGCACTTCCTCGGCGAGCTCGGCGCGCATCTCCACGTCGATCGCGGTCCCGATCGCCTCCATCCCGACGCTCTTGTCCTCGTGCGAGAGCTTCTCGGCGCCGAGGCAGAGGACGACGTCGTTGAGGCCACTGGCGACCGCCTGGCAGCCGAGATGCAGCGCGCTCGACGCCGACGCACAGGCATTCTCGATGTTGAAGATCGGGATGCCCTCGATTCCCAGCGGCCGGAGCATGACCTGGCCGCGGATCATCTCCTGGCCGGTGACCAGGCCCGCGACGGCGTTGCCGACGTACGCGGCCTCGACGTGGCCGACCTCGAGGCCGGCGTCGCCGAGCGCCGCTCCCACCGCCTCGCCGGCGAGCTGCCGCAACGTCTGCGGGCTCTTGGCGAACCGCGTCATGCCGACGCCGGCGATGAGAACGGGCTCGCCCTGCATCAAGCGACGGGTACGAGCGCCGCAGACTCCGTGTCCAGCGCGCTCCAGTCGTCGTGCCGGCCGTGGTGGTAGGGAGCGAACACGTCGGCAGGCGTCGTCGCGACCGCCTCGCAGTCGGCGATCAGATCGCATTCCAGGAACGCGCAGCGCTGGATCGAGCGCACCGGCAGCTCGTCGAGCGGATCGTGCACCGTGCCGCGAAGGACGACGCTGCCCGGTCCTTCCAGTGCCGTCGTCGCCCGTGTCTGGAACGTGGCACGCGTGAGGATCGCGTCCTCCTGGAGCCCGATGCCGTTGGCGGCCGGGCGCGCCTTGAAGTTGAAGTTCACGCCCTCGGCCTCGAATGCGCCGAGGTCGCTGGTGAGCTGCCCATGGAGCTCGATCAGCCGCACCCCGCCGCGCTCGAGCCACCCGTGGAATGCACTGCCGTGCCGGTGCAGGGCGCTGGTCGCCAGCTTCTTGGGCTCGCCGAACAGGTCGCGGCCATAGATCGTCGGAGCATCGTTGTCCATGTACATCGCGAGGACGTAGTCGCCGTCGATCCCGTCGTGACGGGCGGCGACGTAGATCGCCCCGCCGTAGAAGTCGCCCACGCAGTTGGACTGCCAGCGGCCGATCATCGCCGTGATGCGGGGCGTGTCGGCCGGCTCCAGCGGCGGCGGGAGGATGTGCTCGATCGCGGACGCGTCGGTGAGGAAGTCGACCGACAGCATCTCGCCGTTGACGAACCGCGGATGACTCAGGGCGTGCTCGATGCGCGCGATCTCGTCCGGACGCTTGACGAAACCCATGTGGTGCCTGCCTTCTGGTCGGGGTGAGTGCCCCCGGACGCTAGTCCACGTGAGAAGGCCCGAACGTGGAGAGCTCGAGGATCTCTTGGTGGAAATCCAGTCCGCGCTTCTCCCACGCCGCACGGAAGTCATTGATGTGCCGTCGGGTCACCGACGCGGCCGTGTCCGAGTCGCCGGCTTCGATCTCGTTCACGATGCGCCGGTGGTAGCGCGTGGCGTGCTCGGTCATGGAACGGGAGTCCATGAACCGGTGCAGGGTGGGCAGCAAGAGCTGGGTGATCGGCTCGCGCGCGATGATCAGCGCGGGGTTGGCGCTCATCTCCGCGATCGCCAGGTGGAACTCGACGTCGAGGCGGCTCCACTCCTGAAAGTGGTCGAGGTGGCGCTGCTGCTGGACCAGCGCGCTGCGCAGCGCGGCGATGTCGCTGGCGTCCGCGCGCATCGCGGCGAAACGCGTCAGCTCGGGCTCGAGCGTCACGAGCGCCTCGTGCAGGTGATGGAAGGTGACGTTGCGCCGCCGCAGCGCGTGGCGCAGCTCGCGGAACGCCGGGTCGTCGGTGCGGTGGGCGACGACCATCACACGCGGGCTGGCGCGCTCGATCAGGCCGGCCTCCTGCAGCATGCGCAGCGCCTCGCGCACCGTCGACCGGCTGACGCCGGCCTGGTCGGCCAGCGAGGTCTCGGACGGCAGTCGCTCCCCGACGCGCAGGTCGCCGGAGGTGATGCGTTCGCGCAGGAGTGCGGCGAGCTGCTCGTAAGCTCGCGCGACGCGCACCGCGGTGACGATGCGGCCGTCGCCATCCTCGTGATCTGCCACCCTCATCACGCCCGGCAGACTAGCCCTCCTCCCGGAGAGTCTTAGCCGCCGTTGCGATCGCGTTCGTAGCGGGCAACAACGCCCGCTCCAGTTCCGGGCTGAACGGCATGGGCACCGCGGGGGCGCCGAGCCGGCGAACCGGCGCACGCAACTCGTCGAACAGCTCGTCGGCGACCCGCGCGGCGATCTCCGCGCCGGCTCCGAAATCCTGCACTGCCTCGTGGACGATCAGCAGCCGCCCGGTCCGGCGCACCGACGCGATGACCGTCTCCATGTCCAGCGGAACCAGCGACCGCAGGTCGATCACCTCGAGCGACGCCGGGCCCAGATCGGCCGCGCCCAGGCACTCGCGCAGGGTCTGACCCCAGGTGACGACGGTCACGTCCTCGCCCGCGCGCGCGACGCGCGCGCGCCCGAGCGGCAGCGGGTCGGTGCCCGACTCGCCGCGCATCGCGTAGAGCCTGCGGTTCTCGATGAAGACCACCGGATTGGGGTCGCGCACCGATTCGAGCAGCAGGTCGTGGGCGTCGGTCACGGTGGCGGGCATGACGACCTTGAGGCCGGGTACGTGCGCGAACCACGCCTCGAGGCTCTGCGAGTGCTGGGCCCCGGCGCTGCGTCCCGCCCCGGTCTGGGTGCGGAACACGACCGGGATCTCGAGCGCGCCGGCGGTCATGTAGCGCAGCTTGGCGGCCTGGTTGAGGATCGGGTCCAGGCAGACGCCGACGAAGTCCATGAACATGATCTCGACGATCGGGCGCAGACCCGTCATGGCGGCGCCGACCGCGGCGCCGACGTAGCCCATCTCGCTGATCGGCGTGTCGATGACGCGGTCCGATCCGAAGCGCTCGTGCAAGCCCTTCGTGACCGTGAAGATGCCGCCACCGGCGCCGACGTCGATCCCGATCAGGACGACGCGCTCGTCTTCCTCCATCGCCGCGGCCATGCCCGCGTTGAGGGCGTCGATGTAACGCGTGGTTGCGGGCTGGGCTTCAGTCGCCGAAGACATGCGCGAAGGCCTCCTCGAACTCGGGGGCAGGGAGCGCGCGGGCGCGCTCGATGGCGGCGTCGACCCGTTCGGCGGCTTCGGCCCGGATGCGATCAAGTTCGCCTTCGGTCACCGCGTCGCGCTCGACGAGCCGGCGGCCGTGGAGCACGAGCGGGTCCTGCTCGCGCCAGCTGGCCGACTCGTCCTCGGGCTTGTAGGGCTGGGCGTCGCCCTCGTAGTGGCCGTGCCAGCGGTACGTCTCGGCCTCCAGCAGGACCGGTCCGCTGCCCTCGCGGCAGCGCGCCGCCGCGGCGGACGCCGCCGCGTGGACGGCCTCGGCGTCGTTGCCGTCGACGACCGACGCCTCGACGCCGTAGGCGGCCGTCCGGTCGGCGACGCCCGGAACCCGCGTCATGCGGCGACTGTCGGTGAACTCCGCGTAGATGTTGTTCTCGCAGACGAACAGCACGGGAAGGTCCCAGATCGCCGCCAGGTTCAGCGCCTCGTGGAACATTCCCTGGTTCACGGCTCCCTCGCCGAAGAAGGCCACCGCCACGCGCCCCTGGCCGCGGAGCTTGCTCGACAGCCCGGCGCCGACCGCGAGCGGCATGCTGGCCCCGACGATCGCGTTGGCGCCCAGGACGCCGCGCGAGGGGTCCGCCACGTGCATCGAGCCGCCCTTGCCGTGACAGAGTCCGTCGGCGCGGGCGAACAGCTCGGCCATCATCCCGTCGACGTCGACCCCCTTGGCAAGGCAGTGGCCGTGCCCGCGGTGCGTGGTCGACAGGTAGTCGTCGGGCTCGAGCGCGGCGCCGACGCCGGCGGCGACCGCCTCTTGGCCCAGCGACGTGTGGACGAACCCCGGGATGTCGCCGTCGCGGTACAGCTCGGCGACGCGGGTCTCGAAGGCGCGGATCAGCGCCATGATCGAAAACAGCTGCTGTCCGAGGCTCGCAGACGACGGTTCGTCTTGCGTTGATGCATGCATGCGTCATCAACTCTCTGTCTGTTTGTCTGACAGTCCGTAAGCCTAGTACCGCCTTGACACGCTGCCAAGGCAGCCTCTACTGTCGATTGTCCGACGCTACGGGCCCAGCCGTAGCCGGAGGAGGGTCAGTCGGGCGTGGTAACAGACGTCGTCCTGCCGCAGATGGGTCTAGAGGTCTCCGAGGGCACGATCGTGGCCTTCCACGTCGCCGTCGGCGCGTCCGTCGCCGAAGGCGACCCGCTCGTCGAGGTCGAGACCGACAAGGCCCTCACCGACGTCGTGGCGCCCCGTGACGGCATCGTGATCGGGCTCGACGCCGACGTCGGCGACACGGTGGCGGTCGGCGGGACACTCGTCCGGCTGGGCGACCACGCCGATGAGTCCGCTGCCGACGCCACGCCTGCGGCCGGCGAGCCGGCTCCGGTCGCCGCTGCCGAGTCCGCTCCGGCAGCCGCAGCCGAGCCGGCCGCCGCGCCGGCGGCAGCGGCGGGCGCTCCCGACGGCGCGACGGGCGCCCACCGCATCCGCGCCGCACCGGTCGCACGCCGGGCCGCCAGCCGGCTCGGCGTCGCGCTCGAGGCCGTCGCCGGCACCGGACCGCGCGGGCGCATCACGCTCGCCGACGTCGAGCTCGCCGCTGCCGAGGGCTCCAACGGCGCCGGCGAGCGCCGCGAGGCGATGAGCGCGACGCGCCGCGCGATCGCTCGGCGGATGACCGAGAGCCAGCAGGTCCCGCAGTTCGGGCTCGCGCGCGAGATCGACGCGAC
>JAWVFZ010000096.1:0-8750 GCA_033855555.1 Solirubrobacteraceae bacterium | reverse complement strand
AGTCTTTCATTGCCGCATTTTGCCGTCGGGACCGGCGCTGGCTGCTGGCATCGAGGGAAAGGGGCTAGCTCGAACGCGACTGCCGGGCCGCTTGAGTAACGAAGGTCCCGCCCATCGGGATGTTCGTCACCTATGCGCTCGCCAAGCGCGATCTGGGCCGGATGTCCGTCGATATGCGACGAAGATCCGGCCCAGAACGAGCGTGCGTGGCTCACCCCCTCCCTCAATGCAAGCAACCAACGCCAACCCCGCCACAGGCAGACCGCGCTGCGCGCCACCCACCCACCGCCTAGTACGGCAGGTCCGCGGTGCCCTCGGCCGTCGCCGGCGCATCGCCGTGCGCCAGCGCGGGGCGCAGGATCCCGCGCGCGGCGAGCGAGCGCACCGTTTCCCGCACGTCGTCAGCGAGCCGTGCGCTCGGCACCGACGGATGGAGAGCGGCGAGCGTCTCGACGGCTTCGCCGGGCCTCCCCGGCGAACAGGCATCGAGCACAACGCGCGAGGTCGCGTTCAATCGCGCCAGCGCGCCGCTCGCGAGGATCCGGACGTGCTCTCCGCTGACCCGCACCGCCCCGCGGCGATACGCACGGCTCATGCCGAGATCCCCGGCACGGGCCAGCGCAGCGTCGACCTCGGCATATGGCCCGGGCTCGCGCGCCGTGGCCTTGGCCGGTAGCGGCGCGGCGAGCGTCGCGGCGCGCGCCGCCTTGGTCACGACGGGCGCCTCGGCGGGCACGTCCTCGTCCATGTAGGGGACGACGTCGGCCTTCGCGTAGTCGCCCATGACGCCGAGCCGCTTGTCCCAGTTCAGGATTTCGGGAGCGTCGAACCCTTCGACGATGCGCTGCCAGCAGGCGGCGAGCCCGTCGCGCGCGTTGCCGAACGTGAAGGGGTTCACGGACTCCATCCGGACGGCGCCGTTCGGGCGCACGAGCAGGCCGAGCGGCGCGCGGCGCATCGCGGCCATGCCGTCCCCGACCGAGCCGGTGCGCAGGAGCACGGGCATCCCGGGATAGCGCTCCTCACACGCGGCGGCGATCCGCCGTAGCCGCGTGGAATCGACCAGCCATTCGCCCGAGCGAGCAGCGGCGCCGGTCGGGACGACGGGCGTCATCTGCACCGACGTGACCCCGAGGCGCCAGCCGAGGTCCACGAGCTCCTCGGTCTCGTGCTCGGTGTCGGGCGTCACGACGTGGACGATGCGCACGGGCACGTCGCGGGACAGCAGGCGATGCATGCCCTCCACGCCGCGCGCCCAGCTGCCGGGGACGCCACGGCTTGCGTCGTGGGTTCCCGACGTCGCACCGTCGAGCGACACGAAGACCGACAGTCCGCGGCACGCCCCAAGGCGATCGGCGACTGCGTCGTCGACGAACCACCCATTCGTGTTCAGCGTCACGCCGACGCCGGCGCCGGCCAGGCGCTCGATCGCATCAAGGGTCAGGTCACGTCGCAGCAGCGGCTCGCCGCCCGTGACGACCGCCTCGAGCGCGCCGACGGCGATCGTCTCGTCGACGATCGCGCTCCACTCGGCGTCCGAGAGCTCCGGCGTTCGCGCGACCGTGTGGCGCGGCGAGTCCGTGTAACAGAACCCGCAGCGCAGGTTGCACGCGTAGGTGAGCTCGAGCTTGACGCCCACGGGACGTGCGGGCGGGCGCGTCTCGGGCGCCCGCCACCGCGCCCGGCGCGCGGCGCGCCGAACGGGGACGGGTACGTGGTCGCGGAGGAGCGCCCTCAGCTGACCGGGGACTGGGAGGCGCCGGCGGTCACCGTGGCCGGACCCTCGGAGACATCGACGTCCTCGATGGCGGGGGCCTCGTAGGTGCGGTCGTCGTCTGCCATCGCCATCGCTCCTGTGGTCAGCCGATCTGACTCAGGCCGGGAGCGACGCTCGCGGGTCCCTCGGCCACGTCGATGTCATCAACTACCGGCGCCTCGTAGGTGGTGTCGTCGTGGTCGGCCATGGTTCGCTCCTCGTTGTTAGGCGGGTACGCTGATGGTGTTCCCGGCGGCGATGCTCGCGGGTCCTTCGGCAACGTCGATGTCCTCGACGATTGGGGCTTCGTACGGCTCGGTCTGGGTGTCGTGCTGGTCCATGGGCGGCACCCTACCTGAGCGCCCGGCGAACGCGAGGACGTTTCTGACAGCTCTCGCAGCAGTACGTCCCGCGCCCGGCGGCCACGAACTTGACGACCTTGGAGCCGCACACGGGGCACGGCTCGCCGCGCCGCAGATGCACGAGAAAGCCGTTCTGGAATGCCCCCTGGACGCCGTCGGGGTGGCGGAAGTCGTCGATCGACGCGCCGCCTGCGTCGATTCCGGCCATCAGGACTTCGCGCACGGACTGCGCGAGCGCGGCGTACTGGTCGCGCTTGAGGCTCCCGGCCGGGCGCAGCGGGTGGATCTTCGCCAGGAACAGGGCTTCGTCGGCGTAGATGTTCCCGACGCCCGCGACGCGCCGCTGATCGAGCAGAAAGGCCTTGATCGGCGCGCGGCGCCCGCGCGCCATGAGCCGCAGTCGCTCGCCGGTCAGCTCAGGTCCGAGCGGCTCGATGCCCACGCGCGTCGCGAAGAAGGCGTCGAGCGCCGCGCCGCCGAGGATGAGCTCTCCGGTCCCGAACCGCCGCGGATCGCAGAAGGCGACCTCACGGCCGCCGGACAGGCCGAAGCGCACCCGGCGGTAGCGCGCGCCAGGTTCCGGGTCGAGCAGGAACGTGCCGGTCATGCGCAGATGCGTCAGCAGGAACACCTCGTCGGAGAGCTCCCACACGAGGTACTTGCCCCGGCGGGCGAGCCGCTCGATGACGCGTCCTTCGACCGCGTCGCGCAACTCGGCCGGGTCCAGCGGCGTGCACCAGCGCGGGTCGTCGATCTCGAGCGTCTCGAGCACGCGACCCTCCACGTGGGGTGCGAGGTGGCGGCGGATGGTCTCCACCTCGGGAAGCTCGGGCATGTCCTCAGCCTACGAAGCTCGTCCCCGGCAGGCCCGGCTCCTCCCCGCCGGTCAGCCAGCGAAGCGCGCTCGCGCCGACGTCGGCCAGCGGTCCGTCGTGGCGGCGACCGTCCTGCCCGGCGAAGGTCGCGAGCAGCGGGGCGTGCTCGCGCGTGTGGTCGGTGTGCGCCGCCGCGGGATCACAGCCGTGGTCTGCGCACAGCACGAGCAGGTCGCCGTCGCGCAGGAGCTCGAGCCACTCGGCGACGGCCGCGTCGATGCCGCGCAACGCCGAATGGAAGCCCGCGGTGTCCTTGCGGTGGCCGTAGAGCTGGTCTGTCTCCACGAGGTTCGCGAAGACCAGGCCGCCCTCGAGCTCGTGCAGGAGCCGCGAGGTCGCCGCGATCGCCGCAGCGTTCGTCGCTCCCGGATGGGCGTGGTCGATGCCCGTGCCGGCGAACAGGTCGTGCACCTTGCCGACGGCGTGGACCGCGATCCCGGCGTCCTGGACAGCCTCCAGGTAGGAGCGCCCGGGCGGTCGCAGCGAGAAGTCGCGGCGGCCCTCGGTGCGGCGAAACGCCCCGGGTTCGCCGCGGAACGGTCGCGCGATCACGCGGCCCACGGCATGCCGGCCGTCCATCACCGCGCGCGCGCCGGCGCAGGCGTGGTGGAGCTCGGACTCACCGATCCGGTCGACGTGCGCCGCCAGCTGCGCCACCGAGTCCTGCGACGTGTAGAGGATCACCTCGCCGGTTCGCAGGTGGTGCTCGCCGAAGTCGTCGATGGCGGCGATGCCGTTGTAGGGGCGGTTGCAGCAGAAGCGCAGCCCCGTCGCCGCGCGCAGGGCATCGACCACCTCCTCAGGGAACCCGACCGGATAGGTGGGCAGCGGCGCGGGCGGGACGACGCCCATCAGCTCCCAATGCCCGGTGGTCGAGTCCTTGCCCGGGCCGAGCGGGTGGAGTCGCCCGTGGACCACCGGGTCCGCGGCAGGTGCGACGCCTTCGATGGCGCGGATCGAGCCCAGCCCCAGGCTCGCGAGCACCGGGAGATCGAGGCCGCCGACGGCCTGCGCGAGATGCACGAGCGTGTCTGCACCGGCGTCGCCGTATTCGGCGGCGTCGGGCAGCGCGCCGACGCCGCATGCGTCGATCACGACGATGAACGCGCGCCTGCTCACGGCTTGGGCGTGACCACGTGCAGGCTGCGCAGCAGCGGGCCGAACACGTCGCGATCGACCCGCGGGAAGACGTCCGCCGGTGCGAATGCGTCCAGCACGACCTCAGCCCCCAGCGCGTAGACGTGCGTCGAGCGCACGGTGCGCGGCTGCCCGGACACGGTCTCGGTGCCGCGCACCTGGATCGCGGGGCGCCCGCGGACCCTCGTGATCGCCACCTTCGTCTCCTTGAACGTCGCGTCGCGCGCGTGCGCGGCCGCCAGCAGCAGGTCGCGTGCCTGCCCCATGGCCGCCTTGCTCTTGGGCAACGGCTCCGTCCGCGGGTAGCGCCAGACCGCGATCGACGCCGTCCCGCTCTGGACGGTCGCGACGAGCGGCGCCGCCCCGGGCTGCAGGTGCCAGCCGACGGGGGCGGTGAAGCGGACACCCTGCTTGTCGAACCAGGCGGCGGTGTGACCGATCGGCGGACTTGGGTGCGAGACGTCAGGCGGCTCGGACTGCTGGTTGCCGCAGCCGCAGGCGGCGAGCGCGGCCAGGCAGGTCAGGAACAACTCGCGGCGCATCGCCGCCAGTCTTTCAACCCCCGGCCCGGGGATGCGCGGAGAAGTAGACGTCCTTCAGGCGCTCGGCGGAGAGGTGGGTGTAGATCTGGGTGGTGGCGATGTCGGCGTGACCGAGCATCTCCTGCACGGCGCGCAGATCGCAGCCGCCCGCGAGAAGGTGGGTCGCGAAGGTGTGGCGCAGCGTGTGCGGGCTCATCTTCGAATCCAGGCCGGCCGTACGCGCGTGGCGCTGGACGATCTTGTAGAGCCCCTGGCGCGTCAGCCCCCCGCCACGGCGGTTGACGAACAGCCGGCGCTCCTCCCGCAGGCCCACGAGCTCGGTACGCCCGCGCTGCAGGTAGACGCGGACCGCCGCGACCGCCTCGCGGCCCACGGGGACCAGGCGCTCCTTGTTGCCCTTGCCACGGGCGCGCAGCACGCCGTGACGTAGGTCGACGTCCGAGACCTCGAGATCGATCGCCTCGCTGGCGCGCAGTCCACACGCGTACATCAGCTCGAGCAGCGCGCGGTCGCGCAACGCGGGCGGATCGGTCCCAGCCGGGGCGCCGAGCAGCTGGGCGACCTCGCCGCGCGTGAGGACCTGGGGAAGCTTCTGGCTCTTACGGGGGGCGCGCAGGTCGGCCGTCGGATCGTGCTCGATGATCGACTCGCGGCGCAGGTGGCGGTAGAACGAGCGCAGGCAGGCCGCCTTGCGCTGGAGCGTCGCGGCCGCCACGGCGGGGCGGCCCTCGCCGCCGACAGCCAGCTCCGAAAGGAAGCCCGCGAGGTGCTCATGCCCGGCCGCGAGCACGTCGACGCCCGCGCGCTGGAGGTAGCCGCCGAGCTGGAGCAGGTCGGACCGGTAGGCCTCCAGCGTGTTGCGCGAGAGGCCGCGCTCGTACTCCAGGTACGCGAGGAAGTCGAGCACGTGGTGCTCGAAGCTGCGCTGGTCGGGCCGCGCGGGGGCAATCGCCATTGGAACGTGGTTCGCCCCCGGCCCGCGCCCTCCTCGCGATGCAAGCTCTCACCCAGCGGCGGCGCGGCGGCGATGCAACTCGAGCAGCCCGATGCGGGTCTTGGAGTCCTTGATGGAGCCCAGGAGCTCCTCGAGGCGCTCCAGCGGCCACTGGACGATCTCGATCCGCTCGTTCTCGTGGGTCTCTGCGTACTCGTCGCGTAGGCCGGTCGCCAGGTAGAGATGGACCTCCTCGTCCAGCACGCCCACGCTCGTCCAGAAGGAACCCAGCGACTCCCAGTGCTCGGCGCCCTTGCCGATCTCCTCGGCGAGCTCGCGCTTGCCGGTCTCGAGCGGCGACTCGCCTTCGTCGAGCTTGCCCGCCGGGATCTCGAGCACGTCTGGATCGCCGACTGCCGGGCGCGGCTGGCGCACGAGCCAGATGTGCTCGTCGTCGACGCACACGATCCCGACCGCGCCGGGGTGGTGCACGATGTCGCGCTCGACCTCCTCGCCGTCGGCGAAGCGGAAGCGCTCGCGGTGCACGGTGATGATCGCGCCCTCGTAGACGGTCTCGCCGCCGATGCGCTCGAACTCGCGAGGGCTGCTCACACAGGCAACGTATCGGCCAGCGCCGTCCCGCAGGCCAGCGCGGCGGCGAAGAAGAGCGGGTCGTCACGGCCCATCGAGCGTGCCGGAAGGCCGCTCGCGCGATAGCCGGCCAGGTCCACGGGAAGCTCGCGCGCGAGGTGGTTGCCCGGGAAGTCCGCGGCGTCCCCGGCCGGGAAGGCCACCGTCACGCGCGCGAGCAGCAGCGCCAGCACGGTGGCCGTGTGATGGCTGAGGCCGCGGTGGCGGCGGCGCTCGTCGGTGCTCGACATCCGCGCGCACAGGATTACCGGGCAGCCGAGCGCCGCCGCCGCATGCGCCGAGTCCAGGGCGAGCATCCCGCCGTGGCCGAGCGCCGAGGCCGAGCCGAGGATCCCCGGGCCCGGTCCGCACACGACGGCGTCCCAGCCGAGCTCGGAGAGGCCGTGGTGGATCGCGCCCGGCGTCGTGATCGCCTCGCCCTCCCCACCGAACGCCGCTCCTGCCGTCAGGTGTCCGGCGAGGAGCCCGCGTGCGCGCAGGTCGCGCACGACGTTCGAATGGCCGCCGGGAAGCGCGCCGCCGGCCGTCTGCACGTACCCCAGACGCATGGGTGGGCGGGATCCTCGCACCTGCGCGAACGCCCAGGCGATCGGGGCGAGCTGGCCGTGCAGCGCGAACACCGCGGCCGGCCCGTCCAGCGGGATCCGCAGGTCCTCCCCCTCCACCGGCCGGACGGCGTGCTGCAACGAGGTGTAGTTGAGCTTCATCACGTGGGAGCCATCGGCCCCAGCGGCGCCGAGGCCGCGGGTGAGGTTGACATGCACGATGTCGAACCCGCCCGAGCCCAGGCCGAGATCCACCGCGGCGGTGTTGACGACGACGTCATCGCCCACCGCGCAGACGCCCACGAGCCCAACGTCGGCGATCGCCGGGCGCCGCCGGCCGTCGACCTCGACCTCGAGACGCTGCTCCGGTCCGCCGGCAGGGGCGGCCTCGACCACGGTTCCTCGCTGGAGCGTCAGCACGACCCGGGAGACTAGGGGCGTGGAGGAAACGCGCGTCAGCAGCCTCGAGCTGTTCTTCGACCTGGTGTTCGTCTTCACGATCACGCAGCTCACGACGGTCCTCGTCGAGCACTCGGACCTCATCGGCCTCGCGGCGGCCTGCGTGAAGCTCGCGCTGATCTGGTGGATGTATGCCGGCTACTCGTGGCTCACGAACCAGATCGACGTCGGCGACGCGACGCACCGCGCGTTCCTGCTCGCCGGGATGGCCGGCTGGCTCGTGCTCGCCCTGGCCATCCCCACCGCCTTCGACGCCACCGGCTTCACGTTCGGTGTCGCCTACCTGGTGATCGTCATTGTCCATGCCGGCCTGTTCACAGACGCGCAGTCGGACGTCAGCGCGCGATCGTTCCTGCTGATCGGGCGCTCCAACCTGTTGTTCGCCGTCGCCGTCGTGGTGGCCGGCGCCGTGGGCGGCCCGGCGCAATGGGTCGTGTGGAGCGCCGCCGCGATTGGGATCTGGCTCGTGCCGGCGCTGCGAGCGGGAGGCGTCTTCGAGCTTGAGCCCGCGCATTTCGTGGAGCGCCACGGGCTGGTGATCATCGTTGCGCTCGGAGAGTCCGTGGTGGCGATCGGCATCGGTGCCTCCGGCCTGGCGGTCGACCCGAGCCTCGTCGGCGTGGCGGTCCTGGGCCTCGCGCTGGTGGCCGGGCTGTGGTGGACCTACTTCTCCGACGAAGAGGACGTGGAGCGCGCGATGCGCGAGGCCGACCACGGGGAGCGCAGGCGAATGGCGCTCGAGGGCTTCAGCTACGCGCACTACGCACTACTGCTGGGCATCGTCCTGATCGCTGCCGCGCTCAAGAAGGCCACCGGCCATCCGTTCGACCCGGAGAGCACTGCGGCGGCGATCGGGCTCGGCGCGGGCGTCGCACTGTTCCTCGCCGGCGAGATCGGCTTCCGCTCCGCCCTGCGCATCGCGGGCAGCCGCCCTCACGCGTACGCCGCGCTGCTCGCCGCGGCGACGATCCCGCTCGGCAAGGTCGCGGCGGCCGCGCAGATCGGGGCGCTCGTCGCGATCCTTCTGGGTCTCGCCGTCAGCCGGTCGCAGCTGCGTCAAGAAGCGCCAGCACCACGTCCAGCATCCCCTCCAGCGCAGCCACGCTGACGCGCTCGGTCGTCTCGTGGTTGCGCTCGGTCCCGTTGGCGAGGTTTGCGCACGGGAAGCCCCCGGCCTCAAGCGCGTTGGCGTCCGAGCCGCCACCGGTGATGATGCGACTCGGCGTGTAACCGCACGCGCGCAGCGCCTCCTCGGCGGCAACAATCTGCGGCGCCGACACCGCTTGGCGATAGCCCGTGAACAGGCGCTCGACCCCGACGTCGAGGTCACACGCGCAGCGCGGCAGATTCGCGGCGTCGTGGAGGTGGTCGACCATCGCAGCCACGACCTCCTCCACGCGCGTCTCGCTGATCGAACGCGCCTCGGCCAGCACCGTGCAGCTGTCGGCGACGACGTTCGTGCCGCCGGCTCCCCCGGTGATCGTGCCGA
>JAWVFZ010000095.1:0-13675 GCA_033855555.1 Solirubrobacteraceae bacterium | reverse complement strand
CGGGCTACGGCGACCCGCTCGACCCGCAGACGTTCGCGGGCCCGCGACTCGGCTTGGGCTACCAGAACGACAGCTACCGCATCAGCGGCGGCCCGAACGACCAGCTGCGTTACGACTTCTTCAGCGACACCCACCAGCTGCTGGGCTACTCCGAGACGGAGTCTTCCGGGAACGGTGGCATCGTCTGGACCCAGCCCTTCGACGCTGCCTTCGGCGACTACGGCAGCTACTCGCCGTGGAACGACGCAGCGGCGCTGTACACGTACAGCAGCGGCGACGGGTGGGGCCATTCCGAGATCCGCATCGATGGCAAGGACGCGTACAACACCCGCGGGGCCTACGACCTCAACGACGACGGCAACGGCCACCTTTCTCAGGACAACGGGAACTTCCCGAATATGTCGTTCGCGAGCGTCACCGACCCGCTCACGGGAGACAACACCGTGACGGAGTCCGAGCCGCTCGTCGACTGCGGCACCACGGCCTTCCCGGCTGATGCCAGCTGTGGCGGCCCGAACACGGATCAGGCCTCGTTCAATGAGACCGGGGTTCGCTTCGACCGGAACATCAAGCAGTCAAAGGGCGGGCTACAGCAGACGGTCACCGACACGTACACGAGCACGGACGGCCAGGAGCACGCGCTCGACGTCCAGTACGACAACTACAGCTACTTCAACGACCAGCCGCTCTACAAGTTCCCGGGCTCGAGTGGCTACCACTACTACTCCCACGGCGACACGGTCGACCTGCCCGCGCAGGCAGTGGGCTCGATCAAGGTGCAGCAGGCCTACTACGGCAACTCGCCCGACTACGGCGTCCCGGGGGCGGTCACGTACCTGTCCCAGCCGGACCGGGCGTACTTCAACTACTCAAGCGATGAGTTCGCGCTCGAGTACCGCCGGACGGTCCCGGCCGGCGGCTCGCTGACGATCACCCACGTGTTCAGCACGGCACAGGACGGCGCGAATGTCGACGCCCTGGCGGCGTCTGCCGAGGATGCTGCCCAGGCCCCGACGGTGGCCATCGCGAGCCCGGCGAACGGTGCCACGGTCAACAGCACCACGCTCACGGTCACGGGCACCGCCACCGACGACCAGGGCGCTCCGTCGCTGAAGGTCAACGGCATGCCGACGGCCGTGGCGTCGGACGGCACCTGGTCGCAGCAGGTCACGCTGCCGTCCGGGAGCAACACGATCACGGCGGTGGCGACGGATGCCGCGGGCAACGCCGCCCAGGCGCAGACGACAGTCGTCGAGGCCGGCGGCTGCACGGTGCCCAACGTGGTCAACGTGCCGACCGCTCAGGCGATCGCGGGCCTGAAGGCCGCAAGCTGTGCGCTGGGCGTGCAGAGCGGCGTGACGGCATCCAAGGTCAAGAAGGGCTACGTGGCCGTCCAGGGCGTCGCTCCGGGCAGCTCGATCAGCAGCGCCACGCCGGTGAACATCGGCATCAGCACGGGCGCGCTGAAGAAGGTCGCGCTCTCGAAGAAGCGGGTGCGCCTGCACAGCCGTCACATCACACTGACGCTCAAGTGCCCGTCGGGGTCACCCGCGACGAGTGGCAAGGTGAGCCTGCAGTCCTCGAGCGGCACGTCGCTCGGCAGCCGCACGTTCAAGTGCACCAAGGCGGGCAACAAGACCGTTCAGGTGAACTTCTCCAGCAGCAAGGCGAAGTCCTTGCGGCGTCACGCGAGCAACTCGGTCAAGACGACGATCACCTCGCAGGACACAACGGGAGAATCGGCCGTCAACACGTTGCACATCACGATCCTCGGCCACTAGTTCCCGGCCGACAAGCAAGCGATCGACGGGCGGCCTGCGGGCCGCCCGTCGTCGTTCTCGAGGAGGAC
Organism: Solirubrobacteraceae bacterium; assembly: GCA_033855555.1. Classification (GTDB taxonomy): domain Bacteria; phylum Actinomycetota; class Thermoleophilia; order Solirubrobacterales; family Solirubrobacteraceae; genus AC-49. The sequence continues at coordinate 11,826 of JAWVFZ010000095.1, read as the reverse complement.
GGCGAACCCTCCCCGCGGGGGATGTGACGACCCCTGCCTGCGGCGACGATGCGCCCATGTCCGCTGACCGTCTCTTCCCGCTCGCCTCGGCGCTCGCCTGGCTCATGCCGGCGCTGCTGCTGATCCTGCGCGCCGCCTAGTCCCGCGCTTCGTCCTAGGCTGGGTCGGGTGCCCGAGCCCGTGACCTTCGCCGGTGGCGTTTTGGATCGCGCCGCCGACCGCCGCGCCGACGAGGCCTGGCTCGCCGCCGCCCGCCGCGATCCCCGCGCACGGGCCGTGCTGATCGGCGAGGAGGGGGTCGCGCTCTCCAACGGCGTGCCACTGCTCGGGGAGGTCGGCGATGACGCAGGGCCGTTCCTCGGCATCGCCGCCGGCGGCGCGCCGCTCTTCGCCTCGGTGGCGCCGGCAGACACCCAGCTCACGGGCCTGCGCGAGGCGGCCGAGATGCTGTCCCAGGCCGATGCAGGTCTTGTGGCGTATGCGAGCGCGCTCGTGCAATGGCATCGCACGCATCGCTTCTGCGGGGTGTGCGGCGAGCCGACCGAGCCGCGCGACGGCGGCCATGCGCGCGTCTGCGCCAACGGCCACGTCCACCATCCGCGCACCGACCCCGTCGTGATCATGCTCGTAAGCGACGGCGACCGCCTGCTGCTCGGCCGCCGCCCCTCCTGGCCGCCGGGTCGCTACAGCTGCCTTGCGGGCTTCGTGGAGCCTGGCGAGCCGCTGGAGGCAGCGGTCGCGCGCGAGGTGCTCGAGGAGGCCGGGGTCGTCGTCGGCGAGGTGTCCTACCGCCTCTCGCAGCCGTGGCCGTTCCCGCTGTCGCTCATGCTCGGCTTCGAGGCGACGTATGCCGCGGGCGAGGCCCGCGTCGCCGATGCCGAGCTCGACGACGTGCGCTGGTTCACGCGCGGCGAGATCGCCGGCGGCACGCCCCAGCTGCCGCCGCCCTTCACGATCGCGCGGCGGCTGATCGAGGGCTGGCTGGCCGGCTGACTACAGCGGAGCCGCGGTTCGATCGCCGCCGAGCTGAAGCAGCTCGAACCGCACGCGCCCGTCTTCGGCCGTCGCGATCCCCATCGTGTGCGCCGGCTGGCGGCGACGGTCCGTGGGGCTCCCCGGGTTGAAGATCTGCAAGCCGTCCGGAGCGCGCTCGAGCAGCGGGATGTGCGAGTGCCCGAAGACGACGGCGTCGCAGCCGGGGAAGCGCCGCCGCAGGCGCTCGATCCGGCCCCTCGCCGGCCCGGCGTCGTGCACCATCCCGATGCGCGCGCCGCCGGCCTCGACGACGCGGTCGCCCGGCAGCAGCCGGCAGAGCTCGCCGCTGTCGACGTTCCCGTGCACGGCCACGATCGGCGGGCCGAGCCGTTCGAGCTCGGCGAGTACCGAGCGGGCGACGAAGTCGCCGGCGTGCAGGATCAGGTCAGCGGCCCGCAGGCGCTCGACGCACTCGCCGGGCAGCCGGCGCGACCCGCGCGGCAGATGGGTGTCGGAGATGATCGCGAGAAGCATCGCTGCCGCACGCGACTATCCCGTGTACTGAGGCCTCACTGCCTGGCAGCGGTAGAACGTGGCGCGCAGCGACTTCGTGGATCGGTCGAGGAACGTCACCCTGATCAGGACGCGATGCACACCCGCGCCATAGCGTCGTGCGTCGAGCGCAAAGCGATAGCGCCCCTGCGAGACCCGGGAGCTCGTCGCCCGGAGCGCGCCGTCGACGCGCAGCTGGACCTTGCGGGCGAGTTGCGCGTTCACGCGCACCGAGAACCGTGCGGACCGGCAGGCGGTCGGGGCCTGGACGTTGCTACGACGCGACGCGCTGCGGATGCCCAGCACGGAGCCGAAGTCCGCGGTCTTGTCCTCGCCGCCTGAGCGCAGCGTGACCTTGGCGGCGCAGAACGCCGGGAAGGTGCACCGGTAGGCCGAGCCCGCCGGCGCGGCCTCGCGCAGCGTCAGCGTGCCCAGCGGCAAATTCGTGATGCCGTAGCGGCCGTGTTCGTCGGTGACGTCGAATGGCTCTCCGGCGCCGGGACGGCCATCGCCGTCGAGGTCGGCGAAGACCCGCCATCCGACGAGTGGCTTGTCGCCGGGCTCCATCGCGGAGCCGTCGTGGTCGCGGTCCTCGAACTCGTAGCCGGTGATCCTCGCCTTGCGCCAGGCCGCGAAGTCCTGGCCGGTCACGGTTCCGTCGGCGGCCAGCGTCAGCCGGCGCACGCAACCGGCGGGCAGCGAGCAGACCCACTTGTCCGAGGGCGAGACGAATCGCACGAGGTGGCTGCCGGGCGTGAGTCCCGTGAATCGGTAGCCGCCCTCGGCGTCGGTCGTGGTGGCAGGCTCGCCGTCGCCGCGGTTGCCGTCACCGTCGACGTCGACGTACACCGCCCAGCCGGCCAGCCCCGGCTCGCCCGGCTCGCGGGCGATGCCGTCGCCGTCGCGATCCTCGAACAGCGTGCCCGTCACCTCGGTCTCCTTCGCCGGTGGCTCAGGCTTTTGAGCCGGCGGCGCGGGCTCCTCGGGCGGCGGCTCGGCCGGAACGAGGCGGGACGTGAAGTCCTGGCCCGCGGCCGTCTGCCCGGAGCTGAGCTCGGGCCGGCGCAGGCACGGGTCGGGCGCCGTGCAGCTGCGACCTTCCGGCGCGCGATAGCGCACGCTGTGGGAGCCGGGCCGCAGGCCGGTGAACGCATAGGCGCCGTCGGCTGTGGTCGTCCGCGTGGGCTCGCCGTCGTCGAGGGTGGCGTTGTCGTCGCTGTCGAGATAGACGGTCTGGCCCGCGAGCCCGTCGCCGCTCGTGGCATCGGTCACACGCCCGGCAATGTCCGCCGGGCGCCACGCTGCGAAGTCCTGGTCTGCGACTGCGTCACCGCTGGTGAGCGTGATCGCGTGCCGGCAGTCCGCCGGCAGCGAGCACGTGAAGCTCGCGGGCAGATCGACGCGGACGAGCCTGGCCCCGAGGCCCAACGACCCGAAGGCGTAATGGCCATCGGCATCCGTCGTCGTGGCCGGCTCGCCGTCGCCGCGCATGCCGTTCGCGTCGGAGTCCAGATAGACGGTCATGCCGGGGAGGCCGGGCTCACCGGCGTCGGCCGTGCCGTCGGCGTCGCTGTCGTCGGTCACGGTGCCGGCGATCGAAGCCGAGCGCCACGTTGCGACGTCACGGCCCGTGATCGTCTGTCCCGAGGCGATCGAGACGCTGCGAGCGCAGTCCTGCGGCGCCGAGCACGCCCAGCCGGTGCCGGCGTCCGCGCGGATGCTCCACGCGCCCGGGTTGACGCCTTGGATCTCGTAGTGGCCGTCTGCATCGGTTGTGCTGCTCGGCTCGCCGTCGTCCAGCGTCCCGTCGTCGTTGGAGTCGGCCCAGACGGCGATCGAAGCGCGCGCGGGTTCGCCGTCGTCGCGCACGCCGTCGGCGTCCAGATCCTCGAACACGTCGCCGGAGACAGAGCTCTTGCGCCAGTTACCGAAGTCCTTGGCGGTGACAGCGTCGCCCGAGGCGATCGTGATCTGCCACGAGCAGGGGGAGGGGTACGAGCACGACCACCCGTCCTGCGCGACCTCGCGCACCGTGTACGTGCCGGGTGTCAGGCCGGCGAAGTCGTAGTGGCCGTCGGCATCCGTCGTCGTCGCCGGCTCGCCGTCGTCGCGCGCGCCGCTGTCATTGCTGTCGAGGTAGATCGTCCAGCCGGCGACGCCGGGATCGCCGGACGTGCGCGCCGAGCCGTCGGCGTTGGCATCCTCGAACTTCACGCCGGCGATGCTCGCCGGTTGGATGACGGCGATGTCGAAGCCGCTCAGGTCGCCGCCCGACTCGAGGAGGACCGGAAGGCGGCAGTCGGCTGTGAGGCAGTCCCAGCCGTCCGGAGCCTCGGCGCGGATCGAGTGGGTTCCGGGGCTGACGCCGTCGAAGGCGTAGCGGCCGCTGGCGTCGGTCGTGGTCGTGGGATCGCCGCTATCGCGCGTACCGTCGTCGCCGAGGTCCACGAACACGGTCACGCCGGGGATTCCGTTCTCGCCGGCGTCGATCGTCATGTTGCCGTTCCCGTCATCGAAGACGGTGCCGGCCACGGCGGTGGTCTCGTTGGCGAAGTCCTTCGCGCTCACCGCGCCACCGGAGACGACCGTGACGTGGTGCTCGCAGCCGGCGGGGCTCGCGCAGGTCCAGCCGCCGGGGGCAACCTCGCGCAGGGTGTAATCCCCCGGATCGAGCGCGAGCTCGTAGGCGCCGCCCGAAGCGGTCGTCGCAGACGGCTCGCCATCGTCCTTGACGTGGTCGCCGTTGAGATCCGCGTAGACGCTCCAGCCCGAGAGCCCGGTGTCCGGGGCGCCGAGGACCTGGTCGCCGTTGACGTCGCGGTACACGGTCCCGGCGACGCTGCCGGGGGTCCAGGCGCCGAAGTCCACGTCCTGCGCGGCCTCCGCGGCCTCGAGCGTGAGCGTGCTCGCGCACGGCGAGGGGTACGAGCAGGTCCAGCCGGACGGCTGGTCGGTCGAGCGGACCGTGTACGTCCCCGGCGCAAGGCCGTCGAAGCTGAAGCTGCCATCGGAACCGGTGTCGGTGCTGGGGTCGCCGGCCGATTTGGTTCCGTCGCCGCCGAGGTCGAGATAGACGGTGCGTCCCGCCAGGGCCGGCTCGCCGGCCTGGGGGAAGTCGCCGTCGGCGTTGGCGTCTTCGAAGTACCTGCCCGAGAAGGACGCCGTCGTCCACGAGGAGAAGCCCTTGCCAGTGGCGTCGGTGCCCGACGTGAGCGCGACGTCCCAGGAGCAGGGATCCGGCGTCGAGCAGGTCCAGCCCGCGGGCAGGATCTGGCGCACGTGATGCAGGCCGGGGGCGACCCCGGCGAACGTGTAGTTGCCGCTGTCGTCCGTGCTCGTCGAGACCTCGCCGTCGTCGTAGGTCCCGCTGTTGTCCGCGTCGAGGTAGACGGTGCGTCCGGGCTGGTCGTTCTCGCCCCAGACCTGGGCCTGCCCGTCGTTGTCGCGGTCGGTGAACAGGTGGCCGGAGATCGTGCCGTTCGTGTGGATCCCGAAGGACGTGCCGGCGCTCACGTCGCCGGACCCGAGCGTCAGGTCCGCCCGACACGGCGACGGGCTGTCACAGCTCCAGCCCGGCCCAAGCTCGATGCGCACACGCCAGGACCTGGCGGTGATGCCGGTGAAGCTGTAGTCCCCGGAGGCGTCGGTCAGCGTCGTCGGCTCCGACGGGTCGCGGACGCCGTCGAGATCTGCGTCGAGGTAGAGGCGCCGCCCCGCGAGCCCCTGCTCGCCGGCCTCCTGAGCAACGCCGTCGGCGTTCGCGTCCTCGAACACCCGCCCGGCGATGGTCGCGCCCGCATAGGAGCCGAAGTCCCGGCCGCCGCTCGTGTCCTGCGAGCCGACGGCCACGGTGTAGGAGCAGTCGACCGGAAACGCGCACGCGCGCCCGCCGGCGATCGCCGCGCGGATTGTGTACGTCCCGGGCGCGAGGCCGGCGATGCTGTAGTGGCCGGACCCGTCGGAGGTCGCGGAGGGCTCGCCGCCATCCTTCGTGCCGTCGCCGTCAGTGTCGACGTAGACGGTCTCGCCGGTGCGCAGCGCGTCGCCGGCCTCGAACGCCGAGCCGTCGAAGTCGGTGTCGTCGAACGTCGTCCCCGAGATCGTGGCGGTCGTGAAGGATCCGAAGTCCTTGGCGCTCAATGCGGCCCGCGAGGTGACCGTGAGCGTGTGTGCGGCCGCGGGCGTCGACTGGGTCCAGCCGGTGGGCACGACCTCGCGCACCTTGAACGTTCCCGGCGCCACAGCGGCGAACGTGTACGCGCCCGACCCGTCGGTGGTGACCGCGGTCTCGCCGACATCCTTGGCGCCGTTGTCGTTGGCGTCGAGGTACACGGTCCGCCCGCCGATGCCGAGCTCGCCGCCATCCTGCGTGCCGTCAGCGTCGGAATCCTCGAACGCGGTGCCCGAGATCGAGCCGGTGGTGGAGGAGCCGAAGTCCCTGCCCGTCACGCTTCCGGCGGTCGTGGCGACGGCGTATGAGCACGGCGTCGGGCGCCGGCATGTCCAACCGCCGGGGAGCACTTCGCGCAGGACGTAGGCGCCAGGATTCACGCCGGTGATCGTGAAGTCGCCGGACACGCCGGAGGTCGCGCTCGGCTCGCCGATGTCCTTGGCCGCGTTGTTGTTGGCGTCGAGGTAGACGACGCGGCCCGAAAGCCCGGCCTCACCGCTCTCCCTGGCGGCGCCATCGGCGTCGAGGTCCTCGAAGACATTGCCGCTGACGCTCGTGGGCCCCCAGACGCCGAAGTCCACGTTCGCGTCGGACTGACCGGAGCCGATGGAGCCGCTGTTGCTGCAGCCGGCCGGGAACGAGCAGGTCCACGCCGCCTGGGGAACGACCCGGATGCGGTAGCTCCCGTTGGCGAGCCCGGTCAGGTTGTACTGGCCGATCGCGTTGGTCGTCGACGTCGGCTCGCCGGCGTCCTTGACGGAGTTGTTGTTGGCATCGGAGTAGACGACCCACCCGGCGACGCCGGGCTCGCCGGGCTCACGCGCCGCGCCGTCGGCGTCAGCGTCGCCGAACACCACGCCGGAGACCGAACGCGACACGAAGTTGCCGAACTGATTGCCGGTCGAGCTGCCGCCCGAGGCGAGCGTCCCCGAGTAAGTGCAGGGGTTGGGCGTCGTGCAGGCGTAGGCCCCGTTGGGCTCCTGGCGCAGCGTCCATGAACCGGCGCGCACGCCGCTGATCGTCCACGCGCCCGCGGCGTCAGATGTCGCGCTCGGCTCACCCGCGTCGCGGACGTTGTCGTTGTTGTAATCGGCCCAGTAGGTGAAGCCGGCCAGCGCGGCCTCGCCCGCGTCCTTGATCGCGTTGGCGTTGGCGTCGTCGAACGTCGTCCCGGCCATCGTGGCCGTGCGCGCGAACCCGAGACTCGCCGCGGCCGAGCTCACGCCCGAGGTCAGCGTCACCGTTTGCATGCAGGCGCTCGCGGTGAGCGACGGTCGGGTGCAGTACCAGGCTGCCGACATGGTCGTCGCGCGCACCGTGTAGGTCCCGGGCACGAGCCCGGCGAAGCTGTAGGCGCCCGAGGCGTCGGAGATCGTCTGCGGCTCTCCGAGGTCGAACGTGCCGTCACCGTCGGTGTCGAGGTACACCTGCCAGCCCGCGAGCGCTGCGTCGCCGGCCGTCTTCGGGGAGCCGTCCCCGTTGGCGTCCTCGAACAGCGTGCCCGTCGCCGTGGCGGCGGCGTAGTCGCCGAACACGATTCCGCTCGCAGCGGACCCCGAGGTGAACGACTGCGCGGAGGAACACGGGCTCGGCGCCGAGCAGGTCCAGCCGCCGAGCGGCGTCTGGCGAATCGCGTAGGAGCCCGCGGGCACGTCCAGGATCGTCCATGCGCCCGTGGCGTCCGACACACCCGACGGCTCGCCGGCGCCCAGGGCGCCGTTGCCGTCGAGATCCGCGTAGAAGGTGAAGCCCGCGATCCCCGGCTCGCCGCCATCGCGGACACCATCCGCGTCGAGGTCGTCGAACGCCGTGCCCGACGCGGTTGACGGGCCGAGGTTGCCGAAGTCGTTGCCCGTGGAGTTGCCGCCGCTGACGAAGGACCGGTCGTAGTGGCAGGGGGACGGCTGCGAGCAGTGCCACCCAGCGCGATCCACCTCCCGGATCGGATAGGTCCCGGCCGGCACGTCGAGAATCCGGTAGAAGCCGTCGGCGTCCGATGTGCCACGCGGCTCGCCGGCGTCGGGCGTCCCGTTGCCGTTGAGATCGGCGTAGACCTCGAAGCCGGCGATCCCGGGCTCGCCCGCGTCGCGGGTGCCGTTGCCGTTGGTGTCCTGGTAGGTGGTCCCGGTGGCTGCGCACGACTGCAGGTACACCGGGACCGGCATCGTGTAGTCGATCATCGCCGAGGAGATCGAGGAGGATGAGCGCGAGTGCACCTGCATCTGCAGGAACCCGAAGCAGGGGCTCTCGCCCATCGATCGCAGCACGGCCGGCAGGTCGATTGCCGCCTCGCCGAAGGCGTTGGCCGGGAACGACGAGCCGTTGCCCGCCGTGTTCATGAAGTTCGCGATCGCCGAGGCGCTGTTCATCGACGCCTGGAAGCGCCCGGCAGGGACCTGCCCGGAGGCGGTAAAGGTCCCCTCGGCGCCGGCGGGACAGCCCGGGACGCCGCGGGTCCCCGACCACTTGTAGACGCTGGTGGTGAGCGAAGAGCCGCCGACCTCGAAGGAGAGCAGGACGTCGCCGTTGCTACGGCAGGGGATGGTCGTGCCGGTCGAGTTCTTCCAGGACGCGCGGACCTGGTTGAGCTCGAAGGTCAGGAACGAGTTGCCGGTCGTGTCGTTGCGCAGGAACGCGAAGTGCCCGAACGTCGTGGTCGCCGCCGACTCCGGATTGACGAACGCGACGCGCAGGTTCGACTTGCCCGGCGTGCAGCCACCGGCCGAGGTGTTGAACGCCCAGCCGTCGGGCGCGAGCTCCTTGACGCCGCCCACGAAGCAGTCGTCGTTTGCATCCCGCGACTCCTTCACGGCGCCCGCCGCCGCGGCGCCCTGCCAGTCCGGTGCGCCGTCCTGGTTGCCGTCGCCGCTGTCGTACGCGGAACCTGGCAGCGGGGCGGCCAGGGCGGGGCTCGCGGGGGCGAGCAGCGTCGCGGAGGCCAGGACGACGATCAGGACGAGGCGGAGGGCGGGGAACGGCGACATATGGATGTCAGCTTTCGGCCAGGGGAGCGGGATCGAGACGGGAAAGCACGGTGCCGCGCAGCGGGCGGTCGGTGATGTGGACCGGCGTGCCGATCGCGATCAGGCGCGCAAGGCGCCGGATTGCGCTGTTGGGGACGCGCACGCAGCCGTGGCTGATGGGGCCGGGAATGAGCTGGGGCTCGTCAGTGCCATGGATCCCGACGACGCCGCCCCCCGGCCAGTCGGACAAGCGGCTGTAAGCGCTGGTGCCGAAGGCGATCGGGCCGTACAGCGGGTTGCCGGCAAGGTTCGGAATGCGCTCGCGCACGTAGAACCGGCCGGCCGGGGTGGGGGTGCCCGAGCGCCCCACGCCCACGCGTGAGCGCCACACGACACGGCCGTCCTGGACCAGCACGGCCGTTTGCGCGCGCCGGTCGACGTGGAGCAGCGAGCGGTTCACGTGCCACGCGCCGAGCGCCGCGCGCCGGACCCAGCCCGTCGCGCCGTTCGGGCGCATGGAAAGGCGGACGCGGACCCAAGGGCGATGATCGGCGCCGCGCGCCTGCTCCAGGCCTACGTAGACCTCAGGGAGCAGGTCCTCGGTGTAGAAGCGCAGCCTGCTCACGTGCGGGCTGCGCGCGTCGGGGCGCGTGTGGGCGTCCATCCGAGTGACGGCGGTGGTCCAGCGCGTGAAGGAGACCTCGTCACTCAGCCGCCCCGGCATGGCCGGATGGGCGAGGCTCGCCGCAGCTCCCGGCGCGGCCAGGACACTGAGGAGCGCACCGAGCGCGCAGGCCCTGGCCGGTGTTGCTGTAACCACGGCCCGGAGGGTCGGTCGGCGGGTCGGCAACTTGAGCCGCCCAACACAGGAGCTACGCTCAGGACTTGACCGGCCAGCGCACCTGCGATGACGCCGCAGCGTGAATATCGAGCTACGACCCTGGCGCGAAGACGACGCGCCCGACCTCGACGCGGCGATCGGCGAGAGCCTCGAGCACCTGCGGCCCTGGATGCCGTGGATCGGCCTGGAGCCGCTGCAAATCGCGCAACGGGTGAACCTGATCCGTCGCTGGGCCGCGGACGCGCAGGCGGGCGGCGACGTCGTGCTTGGCATCTGGGCCGACGGGACGGTGGCTGGTGGGTGTGGCATGCATCGCCGCATCGCCCCCGGGGGACTCGAGCTCGGCTACTGGGTGCGCGCCTCGCATACACGGCGTGGGATCGCGACCCAGGCCGTGCGCCAGCTGTGCTCGCTCGCCTTCGGGGATGACGCGATCCAGCGCGTCGAGATCCACCACGATCGCGCCAACGAGCTCAGCGGCCGCGTCGCCGCGCGGTCGGGCTTCACCCACGTGATGGACACGCCGGACATCCCGGAGGCCCCAGGCGAGGAGGGCGTCGAGCGTATCTGGCGCCTGGAACGCGGCGCCGCCTAGGCGAGGCGGCCCCGGCAATGCGCCGGGACCGCCGTGCCGTTCGTCAGGCGAGCCCTAGCTGCCGAGCGAAGCCAGCGCGTCCTGCGCGAGCCTCAGGTGTTCCTGGAGCGTCGGGATCTCGTCCTCGGCGTCCTCGCGGACGTCGTGGTTGCAGCCCTTGTCGACTTCGTCCTGGGCTTCCTTGATGTCCTGCTTGTGGTCCTGGACCTCAAGGTCGCTGTACCACCTGTCGAACTCCGCGCCCTTGAACTGCTGCACGGCCCGGAGCTCCCACTGCTGGGTTGGCGACGGCTCGCCGGGCACCTCGATGCCCAGCTTCTTGGCCAGGTCGGTCGCCTTCTTCAGGGACTCGCTGTGGTCCTTGACCAGCCTCGCGCCGAGGTCGCGGACTTTCTGCGTGGTCCCCTTGGCCTGAGCGATCTTGCCGCCCTGGATCTCGAAGAGGTCGCCCTGTATGGACATCATCAGCCACTGCTCGTCCCACGCCGAGAACTGGTGCTCGTTGCAGGACTTGTCACACAACCGGACCTGGTCGCTGTGCGAGTTGCTGTGACGGTCACCGGCCACCGCGAACGAGCCGGTGCTCAGGGCCCCCACCAGGAGCGCAGCCGCAAGGAGCGGCAGCAGTCGAACTGCACGTCGGAACATGTGAATCCTTTCAATGCTGTTTGCTTGGCTGTCAACGAGCCGCGCGACCCTGAATTCGCGTTCCCGCTCGTCGGCGCGTGCAATGCGCGTCCGGCGGCACCATGTCCGTCAGCCGACCAGCGGCCCTGCGGGCGGCCGGGAAACCGGCCCCGGACGCACGAAAGCCCCGTGTTGACGGGGCCTTCGGGCTGTGGCGGGCTGTCGCCAGGCGCTACTTGATGAACAGCATTTCCGAGTACTTCGGCAGCGGCCAGAGGTCGTCGGCGACGACCGACTCGAGGCGGTCGGCGACGGCGCGGACGCCGTCCATCGCCGGGATCACCTTGTCGCGCATGTACTTGGACCACTTCAGTGCTTCGTCGTCGGGCTGGTTCTCGGCGAGGTTCGCGCTCTCCAGGACGCCGATCGCCGTCCACAGCTCGTTGACGAGGCCTTCGGTCTCGGCCGTGATCTCGTCGAGGCCCGCCGCGCGCAGCTCGGCCAGGTGGCGGACAGCCGCCGGCAGGATCATCGTGCGCGCCATCGACGCCGCCGTCTCGCCCTCGATGTTGAGCTTCGTGGCGTACTGCTCCAGCAGGACCTCGTAGCGCGACTCGAGCTCGCGCTTGCTCAGCACGTTGTAGGTCTCGAACGCCGTCACGGTCTGCTTGTTGACGATCCACGGCAGTGCGTCGGGCGTCGTGCGCAGGTTCATCAGCCCGCGCTTCTCGGCCTCGGCGTGCCACTCCTCGGAGTAGCCGTCGCCGTCGAAGACGATCCGGTTGTGCTTCTCCCAGACCTCCTTGACGACCTCGCTGACCGCGACCCCGAGGTCGCCCTTGTTGGCCTTGAGCTTCTTCTCGACCGACGTCGAGAGCGCGTCGACGGACTCCGCCACGATCGTGTTGAGGACCGCGTTGACGAAGCCCAGCGACATGCTGGAGCCGAGCGCGCGGAACTCGAACTTGTTGCCGGTGAAGGCGAACGGCGAGGTCCGGTTGCGGTCGCCGCCGTGCATCGGGAGCTGGGGCAGGACCTCGGTGCCCAGACCCATCAGCCCGCGCTTGGAGCGGCGGCCCTTCCCGGTCGCGACCTTGTTGAA
>JAWVFZ010000094.1:0-2804 GCA_033855555.1 Solirubrobacteraceae bacterium | reverse complement strand
GGCGTTCTCCAGGCGACGCGCGGCGACGAGCGCGACGACGTCGAAGTACAGCCACCACAGCGCGGCGGCCACGACGATGCCGACCACCGCTGCGGTCGCGGTGCCGGCGTCGACGGTTTGATTCGCGCTGGCGCCGATCGCGACGATCGACTCGCCCAGGGCGATGATCACGATCAGGCCGTGGCGCTCGGCGAAATGGCGCGGGACGAGCTTCCACCCCTCACTGCCGAAGACGTAGGGACCGCCGGCGTCGAGGAGCAGGGCGAGCGCCCACAGCGCGCCCTGGACCAGCCGGTCGGTGAACGCCGCGGCGATCAGGAGCCCGATCCCGATCGCCGTCCCGACCGCCAGCCCCACGACCGACTGGCGCAGCGGGGGATCGTCCCTGCTGGCGAGCATGAACAGCCCGATATGGGCGATCCGGACGACCGCGTACGCGCCGGCGAAGAGCCCGGCGGACGAGTCGAAGGCCCTCGGCACGCATAGCGCGCACACGAGCAGCGCCGCCATCGCGGCGAACATGACGAGCCGGACCGTGCCCTCCTCGGGATCGACCACGCTCGTCAGCCAGGCGTAGCCGACCCAGGACCACCACAGGATCCCGAGCACGAGCAGCCCCCGGACGAGGCCTTGCCAGCTGCCCTCGCGGGCCATCAGCGCCGTGCACTGCGTGAGCGCGAGGACGAAGACGAGGTCGAAGAACAACTCGAGCGGCGTCACCCGCTCGTCCTCGCCGCGCAGCACCGCGGTGAGGCGCCCGCTCGCGGCCTGCCCGGCGCTCACGGCGCCGGCATCACGCCGGCTGAGCCGCTGTCGCGCGCCTCGTCGAGGACACCGAGGATCTCGCCGACGCGGCAGATCAGCAGCCGCTCCTCCTCCACCTCGACCCAGACCCCCGCGCTGGCGGGAAAGACCACGTGGTCGCCGGGCTTGACCGGCATCGAGACGCCGGCATGCTCCCACCAGTCGACGCCCTGGCCGACGGCCAGCACGATCCCGTGCTGGGGCGGTGGCTCGTTCGTCCCTGCGGGGACCACCAGCCCGGACTGGCGCATGCGCTCGGGCTCGAGCTCCTTGATCACGATGCGGTCGAAAAGGGGGCGCAGGACGTGTCGCACCCCTGCAGGGTACGTCCCGGAGTGGTTGCCTCCCTCAAGGTCGGGCACGCGCGAGCCGATGGAACGAAAGATGTTCGATCTCGACGCTGCCCTGCACTACCTCATCAAAGCCGGTGGCTCCGACCTCCACCTGAAGGTCCCGAGCAAGCCGCTGATCCGGCTGGACGGCGAGTTGGAGCCGATTCCCGACAGCGACACGCTCACCCAGGAGGACACCCAGGCAACCGTCCGGCACATGCTCGACGACGCCGAGAAGCTCGAGGAGTTCTCCAAGGAGCGCGAGATCGACTTCGCCTACGCGATCCCCGGGCTGGCCCGCTTCCGCGTCAACGCCTTCTACCAGCGCGGCTCGATCTCGCTGGTCATCCGCGCCATCCCGATCTCCATCAAGACGATCGAGGACCTGAACCTCCCGCCGGTGATCCGCACGCTGGCCGACGAGGAGCGCGGGATCGTGCTCCTGACCGGCACGACGGGCTCCGGCAAGTCGACGACGCTCGCGGCGATGATCGACCACATCAACTCGACGAAGTCCCGGCACATCGTCACGATCGAGGACCCGATCGAGTTCCTGCACCCCGACAAGAAGTCGGCGATCAACCAGCGCGAGGTCGGGTTCGACACGACGTCCTTCAAGCGCGCCATGCGCCGCGTCCTGCGGCAGGACCCCGACGTGATCCTGATCGGCGAGCTCCGCGACGAGGAGACCGTCCAGACCGCGCTGAGCGCGGCAGAGACCGGCCACCTCGTGCTCTCCACCGTCCATACGCTCGACGCCACCGAGACCGTCAACCGCCTGATCGAGTTCTTCCCGCCGCACATGCACCAGCAGGTGCGCGCGATGATCGCCGGGACGCTGAAGGGCGCTATCTCGCAGCGCCTCGTGCGCGCGACCGGGGGGAAGGGGCGCGTCGCGACCTGCGAGGTCCTGCGCACCACCGGGCGCGTCGTCGACATGATCATGGACCCGCTCCAGACCGGCAAGCTGCACGAGGTCATCCAGGAGGGCGGCTACTACGGGATGCAGACGTTCGACCAGGCGCTCTTCGAGCACCTGAAGGCCGGACGCATCGAGATGGAGGACGCGATCGCGGCCTCCACCGCTCCGCATGACTTCAAGCTGCTCGTCGCTTCCGACGGGCGCCGCGGCACCACGATGGCCGACCTCGAGCAGGCTGAGGACCAGCGCGCCGAAGGCGCACCTGTCGGTTCCGCGCTGCGATAGTCGCAGCATGCAGACCTCACTCGAGCAGTTCTCAGAGACCCAGTCCACGGACGCCTTCGCGCTGCAGAACTCGAAGCTGCTGAAGGTCCGCCTGGACGAGGGCACGATCCAGGCGAAGCTCGGCTCGATGGTCGCCTACCAGGGCGACGTGGCCTTCGAGCACGCCGGCGCGGGCGGCATGGGCCGACTGCTCAAGAAGGCCGTCACCGGCGAGGGCACCAGCCTCATGAAGATGTCGGGCTCCGGCGAGGTGTTCCTCGCCGACAAGGCGCAGGACATCCACCTGCTGATGCTCCAGGACGAGAAGATCACCGTCAACGGGCCGAACCTGCTCGCGTTCGACGCCGACATCGACTGGGACATCGAGCGCGTCCAGGGCGCCAGCGGCATGATGGGCGGCGGGCTCTTCAATACGACCCTGAAGGGCTCCGGCTACGTCGCCGTGCTGTCCGACGGTCCGC
>JAWVFZ010000093.1:0-17331 GCA_033855555.1 Solirubrobacteraceae bacterium | reverse complement strand
CGGTGTCGACGGCTCGTGCACGGGGGTCGGTGTGCGCGCGCTCGCAACCGTGCGCGCCGGCCGTGGCCCAGGCGGGCGCGTAGGTGAGGACGACCATCAGGTTCCACTCGCCTGGATGGGCTCGCTGCTGGGAGGCGACGGCCTGCAGCAGCGCGCGCACGCCGGTGAACGGCGAGCACGGCGGGAGGCCGCGCACGCAGCCGTCCTCGGGGTGCGTGAAGGACGGTGATGCGGTCGGCGAGGGCTCCGCCGTGTCCCATTGGACCACGAGCCGGAACCAGCGCGGGTGCAGCGCCTCGAGCTTGTCGCGCCAGGGGGCGAAGGCAGCGGGCGTCGCGCCGTGGTTGAGGAGGTTCGCGTTGAAGTCGGTCAGCCCGATGCCCAGGCGCGGGAGCGAGGCCTTCGGGGCCGGTGCCGGGGCCGGCAGCGTCGGTCCCGTGATCGTCGCAGCCGTGATCGGCCGCGGGGCGTGGGAGCCCCCGCAGCTGGCCAGCGCGCCCGCGGCCGCGAGCGCGGCCGCTAGACCGCCGAGACCTCTTCTTCGTCCGCTACGCGGAACGACGAGCCGCAGCCGCACGCTGCGACGACGTTGGGATTGTTCACCTGGAAGCCGGCGCCCTGCAGGCTCTCGACATAGTCGATCTGCGAGCCGTCTACGTAGGGGATGCTCTGCGCGTCGACCAGGACCTTGAGGCCGGCCGACTCGAACACGATGTCGCCATCGCGCTGCTCGTCGAAGGCCAACTGGTACTGGAAACCGCTGCAGCCGCCGCCCTTGACGCCGACCCGGAGGCCGGCGGATGAGGTGTCGGCATCCTGCGAAGACAGGAACTCGTGAACCTTCTCGGCACCCTTGTCGGTGAACTCGATGCCCTTGGCGTGATAGGTGACCTCGGTCATTGCTTTACCAAATATAGCGGGTCCGACGGTTCCCTATCCTGTACTCGAATGCCGTCTCCAGACGAGATCAGACAGCGCATCGAGTCCGCCCTGCCGGGCGCTCGCGCCGAGGTCGAGGACTGGACCGGCGGCGGCGATCACTTCCGCGCGACGGTGGTCGCCGAGCAGTTCGAGGGCCTGAACCGCATCCAGCAGCACCGGCTCGTCTACGACGTGTTCGGCGCGGAGATCGGCGGGCCCATCCACGCGTTGTCCCTCAAGACCCAGGTGCCATGAGCGAGCAGAACGACAACCCCATCCGCGCGGCGATCGCCGAGGCCATCGCCGACAACCCCGTGATCCTCTTCATGAAGGGCAACCCCGACCAGCCGGCGTGCGGCTTCTCCGCGCGCAGCGTCGCCGCTTTGCAGGCGCTCGGCGCCCCCTTTGCCGCCGTCGACATCCTTCCCGACCCGCGCATCCGCCAGGAGCTCAGCGCGCTGTCGAGCTGGCCGACGATCCCGCAGCTCTTCGTCAAGGGCGAGCTCGTGGGCGGCGCGGACATCATCACCGAGATGTACGAGACCGGCGAGCTCGCCGAGACGCTCGGATTGGAGCAGCCGGCCGAGGCGCCGGAGAGCTCCCCCGAAGGCGTGCCGGCGCAGGCCGCGCCGCTGGGCATCGAGAACCGGCTCGGCTAGGGCCTGATCAGCACGTCGTAGCGCGCAGTTCCGCTGACCCGCAGGTTCAGGTCGCGGAACACGCGCCTGCTGGACTCGAGCCCACGTCCGCCGCGGAAGTCGGCGGTCACGCCGTCGTAGCGGTGGATCTTCGCAATGGCGTGTGCCAGATCGGCGACCGACCGCGAGCCGGGGTCGTCGGACGTGCTGCCGCTGTCCAGGCCCAAGACGATCGCGAGCTCGCTGTCGGACGGTGCGCCCGAGGTATCCGATGGCGTGCCGTGCACGACGAGCTGGTGCACGCCGGC
This sequence comes from Solirubrobacteraceae bacterium, assembly GCA_033855555.1. Lineage (GTDB taxonomy): Bacteria > Actinomycetota > Thermoleophilia > Solirubrobacterales > Solirubrobacteraceae > AC-49. Next base: position 15,464 of record JAWVFZ010000093.1, on the reverse strand, counting down.
CCGCACGCCGCGGGAGACGCGGATCCGGAGTGTCTTGGTGAGCTTCGGGCCGCGGATGCGCCGCAGCTGCGCCGTGAAGCTGTAGGTACGGCCGCGACGCAGCACACGCGGGCCGTTCAGCCCGACGAGGTAGGCCTGCGAGAGGCCGCGCCGGGCGCGCAGGTCGATGTCGATGGCCTTCACGTGCAGGGAGGCGAACTGGTAGTCGTCGAGCAGGGTGACCGCCTGGCTGACGTCGGAGACCATCGGCGAGCCGACGATTCCCGTCTGCCCAGGCGTTCCGCCGACGTAGGTGTTGCAGAAGCCCAGCGGCTTCGCCCGCTCCTGGATCGTGATCCGCAGGCACAGATTGCCGCTCTGACGCGACGGGGAGCCGCGCAGGACCTCGTAGCTCGCCTCCCCGGCGGCGATCGCTGCGATGCCGCTTGCCGCGGAGGCCCCGGAGGGGTTGCCCACGGGCGTCTCGTCGGCGATCTGCGAGTTGAGGTACACCTTGCGCCCGGTGTCCTGGTCGAGCGCCGAGACCTTCATCGGGAAGGAGTCCGGCAGCGCGCCGACGCGGCCGGTGACCGCGTTGATGCCGTCCCCCAGCAGCGTCCCGACGTCCTGGCCGGGCGCCGCGAGCTTGTAGGAGGAGGCGTCGCCGATCCCGAGCGGGTTGTTGACGACGTCGTAGACGTAGGCGCTCTGAAGGAAGAGATCGCGGCGCCCGACGGAGTCCAGCGGGTGGCCGAACCCCCAGAGCTGGTCGCCGTCGACATAGGCGACCGTCCCGATCGCGCCTGAGCTCAGGTCGCCGCTCGAGTACCCGACCGAGAATGCCGAGCCCGGCTGCAGCGCCGGGGCGGGCGCACTCGCGTCACGCGGCGCCGCGGGCCCGGCAAGGACGGTGCGACCCGCATGTGCGGCGACGCGGCGGATCACGCTGGCCAGCGGCGCGCTCACGCCGCCGAACGTGAGCGGAAGGGCATAACGGTGGGCGGAGCGCAGGAGCGCCGGGTCGCGTCGCGCCGCGGCAGGCGGCGTCACGGGCTCGTCGAGCATCTGCTCGATCGGGGTGGCGAGCGCCACCTTGTTGCCGTAGTCGCCGATGCCCTCGGAGATCGCGCCGATGTTGCGCGCGACACCGTCGCCGTCCGCGCAGTAGATCGGCGAGCCTGAGAACCCGGGGCCGATGCCGGTCCCATCGACCGCTGGGCCGCTGACGCGGACGAGGATGCGGGCGTCCTGTCCGCCATCGCCCGTGATCACCTCGAGCACCTCGACGTCGAAGGACGAGATGTCCGTCCCGTGGATGACCGACAGGGCGTTGCAATGCATGCCGCGCTGGACCTGCGACAGGGGCATGATCGGGTCGCCCTGCGCGGACGCGGCGGCGGGAACCGCGAGCGCCGCGGCGATGACGAGGGCGACGACCAGCTTCAAGGCGCATCAAGGTAGCCGATGTAGCGTTCGCTGACCATGACCTCGTCACTGGCGAACGCGGTCGCCCTCCGCTGGGACGGCACGCGACTTGAGGTGCTCGACCAGGCCCTCCTGCCCGGGCGCGAGTCCTGGATCGCGCTCGCAGGGGCCCACGACACGGCGGAGGCGATCCGGCGCCTGGCCGTTCGCGGCGCGCCGCTCATCGGGATCGCGGCCGCCTACGGGCTTGCCATGGAGATCGCCGCCGGCACCCTCGAGGCAGCCGAACACGGACGGCTGGCGCTCCGCGAGGCGCGCCCGACCGCGGTGAACCTCGCCCGCGCGGTCGACCGGGTGTGGACGGCGGCGCAGGACGGGGGCGCCGCGGCGGCCCGAGCGGAGGCCGAGCTGATCGAGGCCGAGGAGGCGGCGGCTTCGGGCGCGATCGCCGTCCACGGAGCCGGCGTGCTCGCCGGCGCGCGGCGAATCCTCACGCATTGCAACACGGGCGCCCTGGCCACCGGCGGCAGCGGTTCGGCGCTGGCGGTCGTGCGCGAGCTGGCTGCGCGCGGCCCGGTGGAAGTCCTCGCCAGCGAGACGCGCCCGCTGCTGCAGGGCGCGCGGCTGACGGTGTGGGAGCTCGCGCGCGAGGGCATCTCGGTCACGCTCCTCGTCGACGCAGCGGCAGCGGGCCTGATGCGCAGTGGGGAGATCGACGCGGTCATCGTCGGCTGCGACCGGGTGGCGGCCAACGGCGACGTGGCCAACAAGGTCGGGACCTACTCGCATGCACTGGCCGCCAGGGCGGCCGGCATCCCCTTCGTCGTGGCCGGCCCGACGTCGTCGATCGACCCGTCGCTGCCCGACGGCGACGGGATCGCGATCGAGGAGCGCGACGCCGACGAGGTCCGGCGGCCCGCCGGCGAGCGCGTGACGCTCGCCGGCGTCGCGGGGCGCAACCCCGCCTTCGACATCACGCCCGCCGAACTCGTGTCGGCCTTCGTCTGCGAGACCGGGGTGGCCGCCCCGCCCTCGGCCGAGCGCATCGCGGCGCTGCTCTCGTGAGCACTGCGCTGGACGTCCTGCGCCGCGCTCTGCAGGAGGGCGCCGTCGACGCGCTCGCGCCGGGCTACGCGCGCAACGCGGTGCTCGACGCGTCGCTGCCCGGCGGCCGCCGCAGGCACGACGGGCGGGCCGCGATCATGGCCGAGCTTGCGCGGTGGTGGGACGGCCCGGGCGAGGACGTCTCGTTCGAGGCCGAGCTGTATCCGGGCGGCGCGGCGCTGTGGACCGAGCGCGACGGCGCGCGGCTGCGCCACTACGTTCACCTCTCCGGCGACCTGATCGTCCGCCACTGGATCTACTCGGCGCGCCCGCGCGGCGGGTTCGGCGGGAATTCGGGCGCCGTCGTGGAACGGCGCGACGGGCTCATCGTCAAGCATGTGGTCCCGCTGGACGGGTGGATGGGCCGCGCGACCCGCGACATCGACGGGCGCTCGGCGCGGCTGTGGCTCGACGGCCAGATGGCGCGCTTCCCGGACGAGCTCGACACGGCGGTCGAGCGGGTCGAGGCCGACGGCGACGGCTACCGGATCCATATGCGCGACATCGCCGACCGGCTGCTTGGCGACGAACAGCGCCTCGAGCTCGCCGACGTGCACGCCGTGTTCGGCGCCGCGGCCGCGATGCACCGCGAGTTCAACGGCGAAGACGTCCCGTCGGCCGCGCGCCTGGAGGACTTCCTGACGATCACCTCGCCGGCCACCGCGGCGCGCGAGACAGACGAGGTCGACCTGCCGCCCAAGCAGATCCCGGCTGCGTGGGACGCGTTCGCGCTGGCCGCGCCCGCCGACGTCGCCGCGGGCGTCGCGGCGCTCGTGGACGACCCGGCGCCGCTGGCCGCGGCGCTCGCCCGCGACGGCCTGACGCTCATCCACGGCGACCTGCGCGACGACAACCTGGGCGTCCTCGGCTCCGAGGTGTCCCTGATCGACTGGGACCTCGCCGCGATGGCGACTCCCGGCGTGGAGCTCGTCTGGTTCCTGCTCCAGGATGCGTGGCGCACCGACGCCACGCGCCAGGAGCTCGTCGCCGCCGCCTTCGCCGCCGAGGGCGACTTGCTCGACGATCGCGGGCTGGCGCTCGGCGCGCTTGCGAGCTTCTGCCAGTACGGCTGGATCCTCGGCCACAGCTCGGTCGTTCACCCCGATCCCCGCGAGCGCGCGTGGGCGGCGGCCGAGCTCGCGTTCTGGACGCCGTGGGTCCGCCTCGGGCTGGAAGCGCTGTGAGGGCGGCCTTTGCCGCCGTGGTCGCGCTGGCGCTCGCGCCGGCGGGCGCGTCCGCTGCCACCTGCGGCTCCACGGCCGGCGTTCCGGCCTTCGCGCCAGGCGCGCAGCCCGCCGGAGACGAGGCGATCTCGGCCTACCTCGACGCCGTCGGCCGCGCCTCGACGCGCGTTATCTCCGGCGTGGCCGGGACGAGCGTGGAGGGCAGGCCGCTCCCCTACGCGGTCGTCTCCAGTCCGCACAACCTCGCCCGGCTCGGCACGATCGCCGCCCGAGCGCGGGCCTCGCGCCAGGGCCGTGGCCGCGCGGCGGGCGGGCCGGCGATCGTGTGGCTGGCCGCGGGAGTCCACGGCAACGAGCCGTCCGGGACCGACGCCGACCTGCAGCTGCTCTCCGAGCTGGCGCGGGGAACCTCCTGCGAGATGCTGGACCGCCTTGTCGTGGTGTTCATGCCCGTGCAGAACCCCGACGGGCGCGCGGCGAACACGCGCATGAGTGGCGCGGGCTTCGACCTCAACCGCGACTGGTTCGCGCGCACGCAGCCCGAGACCGCGGCGAAGCTCGACCTGCTCGTGCGCTACCCGCCGGTCGCGTTCGCCGACCAGCACGAGGAGGGCGGCGCGTCGTTCTTCTTCCCGCCCGACACCGACCCGGTCCACCACGAGGTTCCCTCCGCGGCGCTGCGGGCGATCAGCGCGACGATCGGCCCGGCGCTGCGCGAGGCCTTCACGCGCGCGGGCGTGCCGTTCGTCACCGGAACGGGCTACGACCTGTTCTTCATGGGCTACGGCGACAGCGCGACGACCACGCTGTTCGGGGCGGCCGGCATGACGTTCGAGAAGGGCGCCGATGCGCCGTTCGGCGAGAAGGTCGCCCAGCACCACCTGGCCGCCGCGACGCTCCTGCGCGCCGTGGCGGCGCATCGCGCCGCGCTCCTGCGGGCGTGGGATCGCAGCTGGCGCCAGGCGCTCGACGAGGGCCGCCGCGGGACGCTCGAGCCCAACACGACGCAGGCTCGCGGCATTCCCGTGGACGTGCGCGTGCCGCGGACGCACACCTATGCCTACGCATGGCGCGGCGACGTGGCGGCGGCCGACGGCGTTCGGCTCGCCGGACGGCTGCGCAGCGTCGGCGTGCGCGTGAACCGCCTGCGCCGGGCCGTGTCGGTGCGCGCATTCCACGCCTACGGCATCCCCGGCGCGCGGCGGCGCACGCTGCCGGCGGGGACCTGGGTCGTCACTCTCGCCCAGACGCAGAAGCACTGGGTCGAGGCGATTCTCGGCGAGGACCCGTATGCCGCGGTGCCCTACTTCTACGACGTCGCGTCGTGGTCCAACCCGCTGCTCATGGGTCTCGACGGCGGCGCGATCCGGTCGCGCCTTCCGAGTGGCGTCCTCGGCCCGGGCGTCGTCGCGCGCGGCGGCGCGGGGAGTGCGTTCCCGGGTGACGCCGAGGGCTCCGCGGAGGCGGCGCTCGAGCTGCTCGGGCGAGGCGTCGCACTCGCGCGCGTGCCTCGAACCGGTGAGTTCGTCCTGCCTGCAGGCACCGACGCGACGGCCGTGCTCGCCGCCCACAGCGTCCCGGCGCTCGCCGCCGTGCCCGCGGGCGCGGTCGCGCTGCGGGCGCCGAAGGTCGCGCTGCTCGCCGCCCTCACCGATCCCGCGAACGGCCTGCCGAGCGCCTCGTCGCAGTGGGCGCGCTGGTTGCTGGAGCGCCGGCTCGGGCTCACCGTGGATGTACTGGGCGACGCCGACCTGGCCGCTGGAAGGCTGGTCGACGGCGGCTACACCGCCTTGGTGGTGGCCGACGGCAGCGCGCCGGCGCCATCGGCCGCAGCGCTCGCGGCGGTGCAGGCATGGGTACGGGCCGGCGGCACGTTCGCCGGCTGGCGCGGCGCGGGCATCGCCTACGCGCAGGGCGCCGCGATCACCACGGCGACGTCGGCGGCGCCCGAGGACCCGCAGGCGCCCGGCGTGTCGCTGGGAGTCCAGCTCGACCCCGCCGACCCGGTCGCGTGGGGCGAGCGGGGACAGGGGTTCGCCTTCGCGGCGGCCGACCCGGTCTTGCACGCGGCCGGCGGAACCGTCGTCGCGCGCTACCCAGCCGGCGCGGCGTTCTTCGCGGGCGGCTACGCCGCAGGGACCGGGCGACTGCGCGGCACCGCTGCGGTGATCGACGAGCCGATCGGCGCCGGGCGCACCGTGCTGTTTGCGTTCGACCCGGCCTTCCGGGGCTACACGGAGGGGACGGAGCGCCTCGTCGCCAACGCGCTGCTCGCACCGCCGACCGGCGCGGCGCCCGCGCGTGCGCGCCCGGTGCGCGTGGCGCGCTCGATCGTCGCGCCGTTCAGCGAGGAGCCGCGGCCCTGACCGGCCGCGTCAGGTGCCGCGGCGCCACTCGAGATGCTCGACGATCCGCTTGGAGTCGCAGATCGCCTCCCCGTCGAGGACGATCAGCGGCACCGACCGCTGCCCCGACAGCGCCTCGACCTCCGGCCGATCCCTGCGGCGCCACGGCACCCGCACGGTGTCGAACTCGACCTCGCCCTTGACGAGCTCACGCGCCACGCGCCCGCAGGGACACAGCCAGTTCGTCGGTGTTCTGCAGCGGTAGAGGGTGGCCATCAGATCAGTGCAGCCAGCCGATGACGTCGGCCGCCGAGCGCACGCCCCGCCCTGCCACGCGCAGCGGCAATGGCTGACGTGTGCCCGGCGCTCGCAGTCGTGACGGCTCGCGTTCGCGATACCAGTCGATCGTCGTCTGCAGCGTGTCCTCGTGGTGCGCGGGCTTGTAGCCCAGTTCGCGCTTGGCCTTGTTCGAACGGAACGCCCACCACAGTGCCGAGGCGCGGACCTCGACGACCGTGATCGGCGGCCGGGCGGGCGGCAACGGGTTCACCTCCAAGGCGCGGGCGAGCGCCAGCGCCGCGGGCAGCGGCAGCTTCAGCGCCGGCGGCTCGACCCCGCTCAGGCGGCCGAGATCGGCGAACAGGCGATCGAGCGTGAAGTTGCGATTGCCGAGGATGTAGCGCTCACCGACCGCGCCGAGCTCGTCGGCGAGCAGGTGGCCGCGCGCGACGTCCTCGGCGTCGACGATGTTGAGCGCGCCGTCGACGTACGCCGGGATCTCGCGCCGCAGGAAGCGGCGGACGAGCTCGGTCGAGGAGTGGTTGACGTCGCCCGCGCCGAAGACGTGGCCCGGGTTGACCACGACCACCGGCAGTCCCTGCCCGCAGACGCGCAGCGCCTCCTTCTCGGCCTCGTGCTTGGCGTTGATGTAGGGCAGCCCGTAGCGCCCGGCGCGGAACGGCTGGCGCTCGTCCGCCGTCGAACCGCGCGGGGCGGGCCCGATCGCCGCGACCGAGGACGTGTAGACGCAACGCTGCACGCCGGCGCGCAGCGCCTCCTCGAGCACGGTCGCGGTGCCCTGGACGTTGATGCGGTAGTGCGTGTCGGCGTCGGCGCGCAGGTTGGTCAGCCCGGCGACGTGGAACACGCGCTCCACGCCGCGCATGGCGCGCCGCACGGCGCGGCGGTCCAGCACGTCGCACTCCACCTGGTCGACGTCGAGCGTCGTCAGGTTCTGCAACCGCGAGCGCGGGCGAACGGTGACGCGCACATCGTCGCCGCGCTCGACGAGCAAGCGCACGACATGCGAGCCGACCAGGCCGGTGGCGCCGGTAACCAGGGTGACTCCCACGGCGCGCAGTCTAGGGTGAGGCTCGATGCCTGACGTCGCCATTGTCGTCGACACGACGCACTACATGCCGCGCGAGCTGGTGCGGGCCAACGGGATGCACGAGGTCTCGCTGTACGTCAACGCCGGCGACGAGCATGAGCGCGAGATCGACATGCCCGACTTCGCTGCCTTCTACGAGCGCCTGCGGACCATCGGCCACCTGCCGACGACGTCGCAGCCGTCGATCGGGGACTTCCTCACCGTCTACGAACCGCTGGTGGAGGCCGGACACGACGTCGTCTCGGTGCACATCTCCGGCGGCATCTCCGGCACGGTTGAATCGGCACGCCAGGCGGCCGCGGACCTGCTCGCGCGCAAGCCCCAGCGCCGCGTCGAGGTCATCGACTCGCGCACGACCTGTGGCGCGCTGGGTCTCGTCGCGCTCGCCGGAGCTGCGGCCGCGCGCGCGGGCGGCGACGTCGATGCAGTCGCGGCCCGGGTCCGCGCCGGCGTGGAGGCGATGAGGATCTGGTTCGCGGTCGACACGCTGGAGTACCTGCGCCGCGGCGGGCGCATCGGCACCGCGCAGGCGTGGGTCGGCGGGGCGCTGAAGATCAAGCCGATCCTCACGGTCGAGGACGAGATCACGCCGATCGAGCGCGTCCGGACCTCGAGCCGGGCGTTCGAGCGGATGGTCGACTACCTGCGCTCCCGTCACGACGACGGCTGCGATGCCTGGGTCGTGCAGCACATCCAGGCCACCGACCAGGCCGATGCCCTGGTCGAGCGCGGCCGCGAGATCTTCGGCACCGAGCCGGTCTTCGTCTCGGAGATCGGCCCGGTCATCGGCACGCACGTCGGCCCTGGCCTGCTGGGCGTCGGCGGCTTTCAGAGCAGCCTGCTGGTCTAGCTGCCGCCGGGCGTCTCGACGATCTCGATCGGGCGAGGGCGCTGCATCCACACGTCACGTATGACGATCTGCACGGCCGCTGCGACGGGGATGGCGACGAGCGCCCCGAGCACGCCCAGCAGCGTGGAGCCGATGAGGATCGCGACGATGACGAGCAGCGGCGCCACGTTGACCGTTCTGCGGTACACGAGCGGCTGGAGCACGTTGTTCTCGACCTGCTGGTAGACGATCAGCACGACGACCCAGATGATCGTCGCGGTCGGGAAGTCGTAGAACGCCGTGACGATGCCGATCACGACGCCACCGATGGTCGCCCCCACGAGCGGTATCAGGTCCAGGAACGCCATCAGCACCGCAAGCGGCGCGGCGAACGGCACGCTGAGGAGCGTCAGCGTGATGAACGTGGTGAGGCCCGCGATCACGCTGATCACCAGGTTGCCGGCGACGTAGCCGGCCGTCGAGCGATAGATGTCTCCGAACACCTTGCGGAGGCGCTCCTCCTCCGTCGGGCCGCGTAGTCGCAGCAGGAAGCCGATGATCGGCCCGCCCTCGAGCAGCATGAAGAAGGTCATCGTCAGGACCGTGACGAGCTTCACGAGCGCCCCGAACACGCCGACGGTGACCGACTGCAGCGTGCTGGCGGCGGACCCGAGCTTCGAAGGCAGCTTGGCTGCCTGGTCGTTGAGCTTGGTCGACAGGTGGTACTTGTTGTCGTAATTGCGGAAGGTCTTGCTCTTGCGCAGGTCCTTGACGTAGCCGGGGATGTCCTTCGAGAGGCCGTTGACCTGGTCGACGACCGGCGGGACGATCAGCAGGCCCACGCCGAAGATCGAGGCGGCGATCCCGAGGTAGACCAGGAGGATCGCGAGGCTCCGCCGCACGCGGTGGCTCTGGAGGAAGTCGACCGCCGGCCCGAGCGCGACTGCGAGGAAACCCGCGACGAACACGAGGATCACGACCTCGCGAACGACGTACAGCACGTAGAGCAGGATTGAGAGCGCGGCGACGGTGAAGAACACGCGCGCGATCTGCCGTGTGGTCCACACGGAGGCGTCGGACGGCACCTGCGCGAGGCTAGTGCGGATAGCGGATGGACGCCAGCCGCGGGCTAGCGGCGGCGAAACAGGCCGCCGACCGCGGCGAGGCCGCCGCCGATGACGAAGCCGGCGACCGCGGCGCCGACGATGGCCTGCTTGCGGTGGCGCTGGATCTGCTTGCGCCAGTCGGTGACCTCGGCCACCTCGCCGCGCAGCCGCCCCAGCGACAGCGCAAGCTCCGCACGGTTGGACTCGATGGAGCGCCGGATCTCCTCCGGCGTGCGCTGCGGCATCTAGATCGTGGTCCCAGGATCGGAGGACTTGACGGTCTCGCGGATCAACCTGGCCTCTTCGATCGCCATGGCCGGGGCGGGCGAGGAACCCTTCTTCAGCCAGCGCGCGGCGAGGAAGCCCGCGATGCCGCCGATCAGGAAGAGGATGCCCGCGACCACGAAGAAGCCCCAGAAGACCGTGCCCTGCGGGAACGGGATGACCCAATAGGCCAGCCACGCGAGGCCGTGCAGGAGGAACAGCAGGCCGGCGATCGCGAAGATCCCGGCGACCATCCCGACGACCGCGCCCTTCGCGAGCTTGGTGAGCTTCTCGGTGACCTCGAGCTTCGCCAGCTCGATCTCCTCGCGCACGAGCAGCTGGGCCTTGTCGGAGACCTCGTTGATGGCGGCGACGATGTTCGCCTGTGAGTTGGTGTCAGTGGCTGGCAAGGCGCTTGAGGATCAGGGCGGCGACGAGGCCGCCGGCGAATGCCGCGCCGACCACCACCTCGGGCCGCTCGGTGGGCGGTGCAGAAACCGGCGCGCCGTCGAACATGGCGCTCCCGGCGGGCTGCGTGTACGCGGCCGGCTCTGGCCCGGCCGTCGTCGGGCTGTGCTGGTCGTCGCTCACTCCGGAGGATCTTCCCCGAACGCCCGCCGCCAAATCATGGCCGCCAGGCGCGTGGTCGCGACGGAGGCCAGCGCGCCGATACCCGCGAGCAACGCGGACCACATGAGGCGCTTGACCATCTCGTTTTCCATCGTTGGGAACCTACCTCACACGGTGGGCGCGGCGCGATCGAGTCCGGCGCAAATCGTCTCCACCACGAACCCCTTCGCCTGTTCGAACTCGGCCTCGCCCTGGGGCAGCAGCTCGAAGATCCAGCCCGTGAGCACCTGCTCGATCGCACCATAGAACGCCATCGCGGCAAACTGCGGCGTGATCGTATCCTTGAACGCGCCCTCGTCCTGCGCCTTCGCGACGATGTCGGCGATCAGGTCGTAGGCCTCGCGGATCTTCGCGAGGTGCGTCTGGCCGAACGAGTTCGCCGCGCGCGTGACCTCGACGATGATGACCTTCATCAGCTCCGGGTCGTGGCGGTAGGAGTCGACGATGAACGACGCGATCTGCCGGAGCTTCTCGCGCGGCGCGATGTCCTGGCGGTCGGTCTCGCGGATCGCCTCCAGCAGCACGTTCCAGCGCTCGAGGAAGAGCGTGTCCAGCACCTCGTCCTTGGAGCGGAAGTAGTGGTACACGAGCCCGTAGGCGACGCCGGCTTCGTCGGCGATGTCCGACACGCGGCAGCCGTTGAAGCCCTGGCGCGCGAAGACGCGGACCGCTGCGTCCAGGATCATCCGGCGCTTGTCGGCGGCCGTGGCGCTCATGCGGCGAACTGGTTCATGTCGAGGTCGGCGATCGGATGCGTCTGCTGGGCGCGGAGGGTGCTCACCGCATTGACTGACGAGTCAATCGTGAGCTGAGAGCATACCCCCGGATGATCGTCCCCGATGCGTTCCGGGCGCCGCTCAAAGGCGGGCGGCCCCTCAAGCGCTGGCGCTACGTCGGGGTCTTCGGCGAGGAGCTGATGGCGTGCTTCGGCAGCGTCCGGATCGGGCCGCTGGCGCAGTCGTTCTGGGCGGTGCTCGACGCCGACGGCCTGCGCGAGCGCACGCGCTTTCTGCCCGGTGCGGTGGCGCTGCGCAACGGCGCGGTGCGCGTGCGCGGGGTCTGCGACCTCGTCGTCGAGCCGGCCGGCGAGGCGATCGAGCTCGTCAGCCCGCACGGCGCCCAGAGCATCTGGACCCGCAAGACGCCCGCGCGCGTGCGCGGGACGATCGGTGCGCAGGACATCGACCTGCCGGCGCTCGTCGACGACTCCGCGGGCTACCACGCGCGCGTCACCGAGTGGGAGTGGGCCGCGGGCGCGGGCATCGATGCCCAGGGCCGCGACATCCGCTGGAACCTCGTGACCGGCGTGCACGATGCGCTCACCGGCTCAGAGCGCCGCGTGTGGGTCGACGGCGTCGCGCGCGAGCTCGGCCCGGTCACGTTCTCCGACGAGCTGGACGCCGTCCGCTTCGACGACGGCGCCGAGCTGCGCTTCGCCGCGCGCGCAGAGCGGGCGCGGCACGACGAGCTGGTGCTCTTCGCCAGCGACTACCGCCAGCCGTTCGCGAGTGCGTCAGGCACGCTTCCGGGCGGGATCGAGCTCGTCTCGGGCGCCGGCGTGCTCGAGCGCCACCGCGCCCGCTGGTAGCGCGCTCCTACGTGAACACGTGGTCGCTCAGCCAGCCGCTCGTGTAGAAGGCGATGAAGAGCGGCACGAGGCCGTACATGAGCGGGTGGACCTCGCGGGCGCGGCCTTTGGCGATCATCACCGCGACGAAGCCGATGACGCCCAGGCCGATGCCCGCCGAGATCGAGAACGTGAGCGGCACGCCGGCGATCACCAGGAACGCTGGGATCGCGCTCTCGTGCTCGGACCAGTCGATCGCCGCGACGAGGCGCATCATCAGGTAGCCGACCATCACCAGCGCGGGCGCGATCGCCGGCGAGATGACCGTCTTGTCAGCGCCCGGCACGGTCTGGCCGACGAGCGCCATCACGGGGACGAACAGGATCGACAGCGCGAACAGCGCCGCGGTGACGACGGAGGCCAGACCGGTCCGCGCGCCTTCGGAGACGCCCGCGCCGCTCTCGACGTAGGTCGTCACGCTGGACACCGCCATCGCGCCGCCGACCGCGGCCGCGGCGCTGTCGACCAGCAGCACGTTGCGGATCCCGGGCAGCTCGCCTTCGTCGTCCACCATCCCCCCCGCCGTGCCGACCGCGACCGCTGTGCCGACGGTGTCGAAGAAGTCGGTCATGAAGAGCGCGAAGATCGTCGGCACGAGCGCCCACGTCAGGGCGTCGCCGAGGTGCCCGAGCGAGTCGCCGATGATGGAGAAGTCGTGCGAGCTCGGTACGTCGGCGACCTTGCCCGGCGTGTCGAGGACTCCGAAGATCAGCCCGAGCACGGTGCTCGTCGCGATGCCGAGCAGGATCGCGCCGCGGATGTTGCGTGCGCTCAGCACCATGGCCGCAAGGATGCCGCCCAGGGCGATGAGCGGCGCGCCCTTGGTCAGGTCGCCAAGCGCCAGGCCGGTCGCGGGGTTGTTGACGACGATGCCGCCCTCGCGCAGGCCGACGAGCGTGATGAACAGCCCGATGCCGACGCCGATCGACAGCTTCAGCGACAGCGGCACCGCCCGCACGACCGCCTCGCGCAGGCCGGCGATCACCAGGACGAGGGCGACGAGGCCCTCGATCACGACGCAGGCCATGCCCGTCTGCCAGCCCACCTTGCGCCCGAGGATGATGTCGAAGGCGACGACGGCGTTGAGCCCCAAGCCGGACGCCAGCGCGAACGGGTAGTTGGCGATCAGCCCCATCGCCAGCGTCGTGATCGCCGCCGCGAGCGCCGTGCCGACGGCGACCGCCGTGAACGGCAGCCCCGCGGCCGACAGGATCGCCGGGTTGACGAAGAGGATGTAGCACATGGTCAGGAACGTGCTGAGGCCTCCGAGGGCCTCGGTCCTGAGCGTGCTGCCGCGCTCGGTGATGGCGAAGCGGCGGTCGAGAAATGACGGGATTCGGGTGGCGGTTGCGGCTTCCATGGCGCGGCACCCTATTCGCCGCGCAAGACCGCATTACGCGCGCTGGCGGCGCAGCTCGGCGAGCAGCAGCTTGGAGTGCATCGCGCCGATGAGGTCACGCAGCGGCTCGGCTCCGGAGGCGATGATCTCGACCGCGCGATCGACGCTGACCTCGCCGGCGACGCGCTCGAGCAGCACGCGGACCTCCTCGGCGACGAGCGGCGTCAGCGCCTCCTGGTAGCGCAGCGTGTCGTAGACCGTGAAGCCCAGCGCCTCGTCGTAGCCGCCCGCACGGAAACGGCTGATGGCCTCGATGATCTTCAGGTCGTCGGCGTCGTAGCCCTTGCCGGTCGGCGTCAGGACGCCGATGTCGTGCAAGCGCTCCAAGACGTTGGCGGGGATGTCGTAGCGGCGCCGAGCCTCGGCGGCGGTGATGCGGTCCTCGTCGCGATCGGGGGCGGCGCGCTCGAGGATCTCCTTGATCGCGCGTAGCGGCATGAAGCGCTCCTCCTGCAGGCGCTTGATCGTCTTGATGCGCTCGACGTACTCCGGCGGGTAGTAGGCCATGTTGCGCGACGTGCGCAGGACATCGTCGCCGCGGCCGAGCAGGCCCTCGCGCAGGTAGTGCTTGATCGTGCCCGCCGAGACGCCGGAGCGCTCGGCGAGCTCGCTCATCTTGAGGAGCTCGGCCCGCTGCATCAGGCGAGGAAGCTGCCACGGGCGCCGGACTGGGCCGGGCCGGCAACGGCGCCGGCCTCCTCCAGCGCGGCGATCTCGTCCGCGGAATAGCCGGCGGCGCCGAGCACCTCGGCGGTGTGCTCGCCCAGCGCGGGGCCGGGGCGCCGCGCGGTATCGCCCGGCGTCCGCGAGAGCTTCACCGGCACGCCGAGGAGCCGCACGGTCTCCTGCGCGCCTGGCTGCTGGTGCTCGACCACCATGCCGCGCGCGCGCACGAGCTCGGAGCTCAGCGCCTCATCGAGGTCGAGCACCGGCTCGAGACAGCAGTCGTGCTCGCCCGCGAAGGCTTCCCACTGCGCGCGCGTGCGCTCCATGAAGATCGACTGCACCTCGATGTGCGCAGCCGAGCCCGGCGCTTCGAACTGCTTGTCGACGAGGTCCTCGCGGCCCACGCCGCGACACCATGCCTGCCAGAACTTCGGCTCCAACGCGCCCAGCGTGACCCAGCCGTCGGCGCACTGGTAGGGGCGGTAGCAAATCAGCCCGCCCGCAAGCTCGAGCGAGCCGCGCTGCGGCACGACGCTGTCGGCGAAGTGCCGCGCGGCGACCATCGCCAGCCAGGAGAGCGCGCCGTCGGCCATCGAGACGTCGACGACCTGGCCCTCGCCGGTCGCGTCGCGGTGGCGCAACGCGGCCATGATGCCGAACGCGGCCATGAGCGCGCCGCCACCGATGTCGGCGATCTGGCCGGCCGCCTGCACGGGCGGCGCGTCCGTCTCCCCCGTCAGGCCGAGCAGCCCGACGAGCCCCAGGTAGTTCATGTCGTGACCCGAGCGGTCGCGCAGCGGGCCGTCCTGGCCGTAGCCGGTGATCGCGCAGATCACGAGCCCGGGGTTCGCCTCGCGCAGCGCGTCGTAGCCGACGCCGAGGCGGTCGAGCACGCCGGGCCGGAAGGACTCGAGCAGCACGTCGGCGTGCTTGGCCAGGCGAAGCAGGACCGCGCGGCCCCCTTCGGTCTTCAGGTCGATCCGGACCGAGCGCTTGTTGCGGTTGAGTGAGAGGAAGAGCGCGGACTTCGCGCTGTCGTCGGCACCCTCGTAGTAGGGCGGCGCCCAGCGGATGTAGTCGCCCATACCGGTGTCCTCGACCTTGACGACGTCGGCGCCGAAGTCGGCCAGCAGCAGCGAGCAGAACCCTCCGGGCAACAGGCGCGAGAGGTCGAGGACCCTGACCCCTGCGAGCGGCAGGCTCATACGGCGGCCCGCGAAGGGATGTGCAGCAGCGCGCGCGCCTCCTCGACGGTGGCCGGGCGGCGGCCGGCGTCGATCGTCATCTGACGCGCCTTGGCGATCAGGTCGCCGTTGGAGCGCGCCATCTCGCCATCGGGGAGATAGAAGTTGTCCTCCAGGCCGACGCGGATCGAGCCGCCGAGCGTCAGCGCCGCGGCGACCATCGTCCACTGCACGCGCGAGATGCCGATGACGCCCCAATGGTGGTTGCCTTGAGGCAGGTTGTCGGCCATGACCGCGAGGTTGCGCGCGGTCGGCGGCACCCCGCCGGTGAC
>JAWVFZ010000092.1:0-9758 GCA_033855555.1 Solirubrobacteraceae bacterium | reverse complement strand
CGCCGAGGGCAGCCGCAACCGCCGCGCCGGCGACATGCTCGGCCGCGGGATGGCGCCCGACCAGATCGGATCCGCGCTGGGCCAGGCGGCCGAGGGACTCGACTGCGTCCCGCTGCTCGCCGAGGCGTTGCGCGCCGACGGCGTCCGCGCCCCCGCGCTCGCGGGCCTGGCCGCAGTCCTCGCCGGCCGGCTGGAGGCCGAGCGCTGGACCGGCGCAATCACGGCTCCCAAGGGCCGGGGGACCACCAAGGCTGCGTAGGTAGGCTCACTTGTGTGGACAAGGCGCAGCTGGACGCGAAGTTCTCGGAGCTCTACAAGGCTCACCTGCGCGACGTCTACTCCTACGCGTACTACCGGGTGGGCAACCACCACGACGCCGAGGACCTCACCGAGCAGACATTCCTGCAGGCCTACCGCCACTTCGATCGGGCGCTGTCGGAGAGCAACGGGCGGCCGCTGCGACCGTGGCTGATCCGCATCGCGCACAACCTCGCGGCGAACCTGTACCGGGACCGGTCGCGCAAGCCGCAGACCCACATCGACGACACGACGATGCTGAGCGCAACGCACACGACGGAGGACCTCGTGGAGGGTCGCGACGAGCTGGCGCGAATCCTGGAGGGCGTCAAGCAGCTGCCGGACGACCGCCGCGAGGCGCTGATCATGCGCTTCGCGCTGGGCATGGACAACCGCGAGATCGCGCGGGCCATGGGCCGGACCGACGGGGCGACCAAGGTGCTCATCCATCGTGCGATCCGGCAGCTCGAAGGCATCGTGGCGGTTGAGGTATGAGCGAAGCGCTTTCCAATCCGGAGTTCGAGTCGCTGCTGTTGCGCGCGCTGGCGCCGGTCGACCCGCCCGAGCGCCTGTCCGAGCGCCTGGAGCAGACGCTGACCGACCTGACCGACCTGGCCGCCGAGGAGCTCGACGCCTGGGAGATCTCGTCGATGAAGGACCCGCGCAACTGGGTGCGGCCCGTCGTCGCCGCCGGGGTGGGCGCCTCGGCGGGCACCGCGCTCGTCCTGCTGCGCGTGCGCACGAAGAGCAAGCGCCGTCGCCAGCAATCGACCGATATCTTCGACCTCGCCGAGCGCACGCTGCGCGACGTCGCCGACGAGGCGCGCAACCTGCTCGACCGGTGATCCGAACGCCCGCCTGCTGCGTCAGTACTGCTGATGCTGGGCGTGCGTGATTCCGAGCGGTCCGTGGCCACGCTCGCAGATCTCGCCGACGAGGACCTCATGCACTTGGTGCGAAAGGGCGACAGCGCGGCCTTCGAGGTGGTCTACGAGCGCCACGCGACCGCTGCCTTCTCACTCGCCTACCGAATGGTCGCCAGCCGCAACGCGGCCGAGGACGTCGTGCAGGACGCCTTCCTTTCGCTCTGGCGTTCCGGCGCGCGCTACGAGCGTACGCGCGGCTCGGTTCGCACCTGGATACTCGGGATAGTCCACAACCGCGCCATCGACGCGCTGCGGCGCTCGATGCGCCACGATCGCCGCCGCGTCAGCGACGAAGGCATCGAGGAGCGCTTCGAGGCGAAGGAGCTCACCGACGTCGACGCCGCGCGCAACGAAGAGGCGCGCGAGGTGCGCGACGCGCTCAGAGCGCTTCCTGACGAACAGTGCAAGGTCATCGAGCTGGCCTACTTCGGTGGCTTCAGCCAGTCGGAGATCGCCACGATGCTGGACACGCCCATCGGCACCGTGAAGGGCCGGATGCGGTTGGGGCTCGAGAAGATGCGAGGCCACCTCAGCGGGGCGGCGGAGGGTTGGACATGAACGCCTGCGAACGCGTGACAGACGCTGGGCCCTGGGTCCTGGGCGCGCTCGACGAGCAGGAAACCGCGCGCTACGAGGAGCACTTGCGCCACTGCGCTGCGTGCCGCGCGGAGGTCACGGCGCTGCGGACCGTGGTCGACGCGCTGCCACTTGCGACCGAGCAGGTCACGCCGGCCGCAGCGCTCAAGAACCGGATCATGAACGAGGTCGAAACCGAGGCGCAGCTGCTGCGCGCCGCCGGCCCGGACGCCGACCGTGTCCATCGGCGCGCGGCCGCGCCGCGCCGGCGCCGGCGCCGGCGGCCTCCGTTCTCCGTCCGCCCGCTGGCGGCGGCCGGGCTGGCGGCCGCGATCCTCGCGGTCGGCGTCATCGGCGGCGTCCTGCTCGGCAACGGCTCGTCGTCGCAGACGCGGACCGTGCAGGCGCAGGTCACCGTGCCGGGCGCCAGCGCCGTCGTGTGGGTGCGCGACGGCCACGCCAGGCTCGAAGTGCGCGGCATGCGCAATCCGCCCAGTGGCCGCGTCTACCAGGTGTGGGTGAAGCGTGGCAGCAGGGCGCCCGAGCCGACCGACGCGCTCTTCACGGTCCGCGACGGCCACGGCTCCGTCGACGTGCCCGGCTCGGTCAAGGGGGTCGACCAGATCATGGTGACCAGCGAGCCGCCCGGAGGCTCCGCGGCCCCCACATCGAAACCGGTCATCGCAGCCGCTGTGTAGCTTGCATCCGGTGGACACCTGCTATCGCCATCCTGGTCGCGAGACCGGCGTGCACTGCTCCAACTGCGGCCGTGCGATCTGCCCGGACTGCATGACGCCGACGCCGGTCGGCATGCGCTGCCCGGAATGCTCGAAGGACCGCACCCAGGTGCGCACGCTGCGCAGCACCGCCACCGAGCCGATCGTGACCTACGTGCTGATCGCGATCAATGTCGTCGTGTTCCTCGCCGAGGGCCGCTTCGGCGTCGGCTCCAGCTCCGGCGGGACGACGATCTTCGACAAGGGCGCGCTCTATGGCCCCGCAGTCGCCAACGGCGACTGGTGGCGTATCGCCACGAGCGGGTTCCTGCACGCGGGCCTGGTCCACATCGGGTTCAACATGTATTTGCTCTACCTGCTCGGGCGGATGCTCGAGCCGGGCATCGGGTCGTTGCGCTTCGCGCTGATCTACATCGTCGCCCTGTTCGGCGGCGCGCTCGGCGCCCTGATCGTGAGCCCCGACGCCGTCACGGTCGGCGCCTCGGGCGCCGTCTTCGGCCTGATGGGCGCCGCCGCAGTGGAGTTGCAGGCACGGGGGATCAACCCGTTCGAGACAGGTATCGGGGGCCTGATCCTCTTCAACCTCGCGTTCAGCTTCCTGTTCAGCGGGATCTCGATCGGCGGTCACATCGGCGGGCTGATCGCCGGCGCGGCCGTCGGGTTCCTGTTCCTGCAGGCGGATAAGCGCCGGTTGCCCGCGCAGGCGGCGCTGGTCGGGGCGGTCGTGCTCGCCGTCGGCGTCGCCGGCGCGGCGATCAGCGTGGCGTAGGCCGCAGCGCGAGGTCCGACACGGCGCCAAGGTGGCGCAGCTTGTCGGGATTGAGGATCGAGTGGACGCGCTGGACCGCGCCGTCGGCGATGTCGAGCGCGACGACGTTGACGAGCGCACCGTCCGGCGCGATCGACCGGAAGCCCGGCTGACCATTGACGAGCGCCGGTTCCAGCGCGATGCCCCAGTCGACGGCGCGCGCGTAGAAGGCCCTGAGTGCACGGGCGACCTGCGGGCCGCCGACCATCGGCTGCGCGAGCGCGCGGGCCTTGCCGCCGCCGTCGCCGACGAGTACCGCACCGGGAGCGAGCAGCCCGACGAGGCCGTCGAGGTCGCCCTCGCGCGCCGCCGCGAGGAAGCGCGCGGCGAGCGCGCGACGCTCAGCGGGGTCGGAGTCGAAACGCGGGCGCTCGTGCTCGATCCGCCGCCGGGCGCGGCTCAGGCGCTGGCGGCATGCGTCGGGCGTCGTGTCCAGGATCTCCGCGATCTCGGCGAACGAGGCGTCGAACGCCTCGCGCAGCACGAAGACCGCGCGCTCGTCGGGGGTCAGGCGCTCGAGCAGGACCAGCAGCGCCATCGACACCGTGTCCTCGTCCTCGATGAGCCGCGCGGCCTCGTCTTCGACGATCGGTTCCGGCAGCCACTCGCCGATGTAGGTCTCCCGGCGCACGCGCGCCGAGCGCAGCACGTCGATCGACAGCCGTGTCGTGATCGTGGTGAGGAACGCGTCCTCGTTGAGCACCTCACCCGCGGCGTGAAGCCGCAGGAGCGCCTCCTGGACGACATCCTCGGCCTCGGCGACGGAGCCGAGCATCCGGTAGGCGATGGCGAAGGCAAGTCCGCGGTGCTCGTCCTCGGTCACCTGTCACAGACTCGCACGCCATCTCGTCGGGGGGTGCATGAACATCTTCATCGCAGGTGCGACCGGCGCCGTCGGCCGCACCCTGATCCCACTCCTTGTCGACCACGGACACATCGTCACCGGCACGAGCCGCTCACCCGAGAAGGCCGCGGCGCTGGAGGCGCTGGGCGCCACCGGCGTCGTCGTCGACGGCCTCGATCGCGATGCCGTCCTCGCCGCCGTCCGCGCCGCACAGCCCGACGCCATCGTCCACCAGATGACCGCGCTCGCAGGCCTCGACCTGCGGCGCGTCGAACGCGCCTTCGCAACCACCAACCGCCTGCGCACCGAGGGAACCGACCACCTCCTCGCTGCCGCCCGCGAGGTTGGAGCCTCCGTCGTCGCGCAATCGTTCGCCGGCTGGCCCTATGAGCCTGTCGGCGGCCCGGTCAAGACGGAGGACGACCCGCTGGACCCCGACCCGCCCAAGCAGCTGCGCACCACGCTCGCGGCTCTGCGCCACGTGGAGGACACCGTCACCGCGGCCGGGGGCATGGCCCTGCGCTACGGCGGCTTCTACGGCCCGGGCACCGGCATGTCGCCCGGCGGCGACCAATGGGACGCGATCCGCGCCCGCAAGTTCCCGCTGATCGGCGACGGCGGCGCGGTGTGGTCGTTCTGCCACGTCGAGGACGCTGCGTTGGCCACGGTGGCGGCATTGGAGCGCCCGCTCCCCGGTGCGGTCCTCAACGTCTGCGACGACGATCCCGCTCCGCTGCGCGAGGTGCTGCCCGCCCTCGCGACAGCAATCGGCGCGCCGGCTCCGCGGCACATTCCGCGCTGGGTCGCGCGGCTGATGGGCGCCCATGTGGTGCACATGATGTGCACCGCGCGGGGCGCGTCCAACGCCCGCGCCAAGCGGGAGCTCGCCTGGAGGCCGAGCCGGCCGAGCTGGCGCGAGGGCTTCGCTCAGATGACCAGCCGGTCATAGAGCGCCTGGACGTCGTCGAGCATGCGCTGCGGGGCGAAGCGCGCCGCGACGTCGACGGCCGCCGCGGCGCCGAGGCGGCGGTGCTCGGCGGACAGGATGGCGGCGGCAAGCGCCCGCGGATCGCCTGGGCTGACGAGCATGCCGGTCTCGCCGTGGCGCAGGATCTCGGGAAGGCCGCCGTGGTTGCTGGCGACCACGGAGCAGCCCGACGCAGCCGCCTCGAGCGCCGCGTTGGGCAGGGGGTCGGGCTGCTTGCTCGGGACGACCACGACGTCGGCGGCTCCGTAGACGAGAGCGACGTCGTCGACGAATCCCGCGTGGACGACGCGATCGGCGACGCCGATCGCCCGCGCCAGCGACCACAGCTCGCGCAGGTGGCGGTCCTCGCCGCGCCAGGGCTCACCGGCCACGAGCAGCGTGGCGTCGTCGAGGTAGGACAGCGCCCGCACGGCGACGTCCTGCCCCTTCCAGCCGCTGATGCGCCCCAGGACGGCGACCACGAAGCCGTCCTCGGGGAGGCCGAGCGCGGCACGCGCGACCGCGCGATCCACGCGGCCCGGGGCCACGGCCAGCCCGTCGCGGAGGGTGAGCGCCGCCGGGTCGGCTTCGAACTGGTCGCATGTCGCCTTCGACACGCAGGGGAGGGCGTCGGCCGTGAGCAGCAGCCGCCGGTAGGCCGGCCACCAGCGCTCGAAGCCGGCATAGATCTCGCGCACGTGCCACACGTGCGGCACGCCGGCAAGTCGTGCAGCGGCCGCGCCGCCGAGCGTGACCGACGTGTTGGTGTGGACGAGCGCGACCTCGCGCTTTCGCGCCAGCCGCCCCAGCCCGCCTGCATCCGCGGCCCACGACGCCGCAACGCGCGAGACGCCGCTCGGCGACATCAGCGACCGCCGCAGCACGGCGAGCGAACGCACCTGAACCTCGACGCCCGCGCGGCGCAGCGCCGAAACCAGCTCGCCGGATTCGGGCAGGACGACCAGCGGCCGGTAGCGCTCCGGGTCCAGCCCGGTCGTTATCAGCTCGAGCTGGCGGTCGGCGCCGTAGCGCCCGCCGGAGGAGTGCAGGTAGAGAACCGTCCGCGGCGAGCTCAGAGCTGGACCTCGAGCGCCGCTGCGACGCCCTCCGGCAACCCGACGAGGTCCGGATGCAGCACGTGGGCCAGCAGCTCGAGGCCGTCGACGAGGCGCGGCCCGGGCCGTGAGAAGTACGCGGCGGCGTCGACCGCGACCACCCTCGGCGCGCCGACGCCACGCAGCTCGTCGGCGAACGCCTGCGCCTCGTGTAGCGAGCGCTCGGCGTCATAGCCGCAGGGCATGCAGACGACGACCTCGGGCCGGGCAGCCGCGACGACGTCCCAGCCCATCTGCTCGGAGTGCTCACCCGCGAACCCGAGTACGTCGAAGCCACCGGCCATCTCGATCAGCTGCGGCGTCCAGTGGCCGGCGATGAAGACGGGGTCGAACCACTCGATCGCGGCGACCGGCGGGCGCTTGGCGCCCTTCACCGCGACGCGCACGCGGTCGATGCGGGCCCGCTGACGCGCGACGAGATCCAGCGCCGCATCGCGCGCGCCTGTCGCGGCCGCGACGGTGCGGATGTCGCCCATCGTCTCGCCGACGGTCTTGGGATCCAGCGCGATGACCTTCGGGCACGAGGGAATCCGGCCGGCCTCCTTGACCACCTCGTCGTAGGTGACCGCGCAGACCGGGCATAGCTCCTGGGTGACGATCAGGTCGGGCTCGAGCTCGCGCAGCAACTCCGTGTCGAGCTCGTAGATCGTTCCCTCGCCCTCCACCGACGCGCGCACCGCGGCGTCGATCTCACCCGCGGACAACCCCTCGGGCAGCCGGTCCTTGGTCACCCGTGGCAGTTCCAGGGCGCGTGCGGGATGATCGCATTCATGCGTGACTGCGACGACATCGTCGCCGAGCCCGAGCGCGAAGAGCAGCTCGGTCGCATGGGGGACAAGCGAGACGATCCGCATCGGAGGCATCCTAGAAGCCATGACATTGCTGGACGACAACGAGATCACTCAGCGCCTCGAGGGTTCCCAATGGGGGCGGGCGGAGAACGCGATCGCCCTTGACCTGCAGTTCTCCGACTTCGCCGAGGCGATGGCATTCGTCAACCAGGTCGCTGCGATCGCCGAGGAGCGCAACCACCACCCGGACATCCTCGTCCACGGCTGGAACAAGGTCCGCCTGACGGTCACCAACCACAGCGCGGGTGGCCTGACGGACGCGGACTTCGACCTCGCGCAGGCGATCGACGCCCTGTAGCCCGACGCAAATTCTTTCCGCCTGAATCCTGCCGAGCGGGCGGGCAGCCGCTACGCTTCAGCGCGAGTCGCCCGTGAACGACGACCTCCCCCGAAGTAGTGAGCGCCGGTGACGGCGCTCCTCCTCGCCGCGACAGCGGTCCTAATCGCGCTCAACGCGTTCTTCGTGATGGCCGAGTACGCCCTGGTGCGCTCGCGCCGGGCACGGCTGGACACGCTGAAGGAGGATGGCGCCAAGGGCGCGGAGCTCGCGCTCGAGCAGCTCGAGGACATCGGCGACTACATCTCGGCCTCGCAGGTCGGCGTGACGCTGATGTCGATCGCGATCGGCGCCGTGGGCGAGCCGGTGCTCGCCCACGCCTTCGAGCATGCGCTCGGCGGCCCGCTGTCGCATGGCCTATCGGTCGTGATCAGCGCGTCCATCGCCTACCTGCTGATCACGAGCGCGCACATCGTCGCCGGCGAGCTGGTGCCGAAGTTCTACGTCATCCAGCACGCCGAGAACGTCGCCCGCCGCCTCGCGCGCCCGTTTCGCTTCTTCCGGCGGCTGTTTGCGCCCTTCATCGTGGTGCTGACCGCGATCTCCGACCGGATCCTGCGCCTGCTGGGCGTCGATCCCGAGATGAGCGCCGAGGAGGGCGGCACGCCCGACGAGCTCAAGGCGATCATCGCCGAGAGCTACACGGGCGGCCACATCGACCCTGGCGAGGCGGGCATGCTCGCGGGCGTCTTTCACCTGCACGAGCAGGAGGCGCGTCAGGTGATGACGCCGATCCCGGCGGTCGTGACGGTCGATATCAGCGACGACGTCGAAACCGCGCTGCGGCGCTGCATCTCCTCCGGCCACACGCGCCTGGTCGTGACCGAGGACCACAACCAGGACCGGGTACGCGGCATCGTCCACACCAACTCGCTCGCGCGCCTGCTGATGGCCGACGGGCCGTCGGCCACGATCCAGCCGGTCGTCACCGAAGCGCCGATCGTCCCCGAGACCAAGCCGCTGGACGACCTGCTGGCCGACCTGCAGCGCCAGCGCACCTCGCTCGCGGTCGTGATCGACGAATACGGCCGCGTCGCCGGCATCGTCACCGTGGAGGACATCATCGAGGAGGTCGTCGGGGAGATCGACGACGAGACCGATCCGGCCGGCGGCGAGGTCCGCCGCCTGGCCAACGGCGACTGGTTCGTCCGCGGCCACGTCGCCGTGACCGACCTGCAGGACTACGGCCTGAGCCTGCCGATGGACACCGACGCCTACAACTCGGTCGGCGGCTTCGTCTTCGCACAGCTGGGCAGGCTGCCCAGGCGCGGCGACACCGTGACGGCCAACGGCTATTCCATCCGCGTCGAATCCGTTCGCGAGAACCGCATCGAGGCGGTTCGGATCCGCGAGCGCAATGCGCCCGCGCAGACATCCGGCGAATAGGCGCAAGTTTTTGCACGCGCCTGCGTTCTGGAGATCACTGGCCGCCGCGTGGGACCGGCGCCAGCACCGAAGGTGGATCGGGGTGGGTCCACCAGCATGCAGAAACGACGAGCGGCCCGTGAAGACGGGCCGCTCGTTGCTTCTGGGAGGAGGTGCACTTTGCGAGTACGTTCGCGATTAGGATTCTCCACTCGTTCCTCAAGCCGCGCTAAAAGTTGCCCTATTGGAACCCCTCGTACTGATCCACGGCTTCTCGGGAACCCCCGCGATGTGGGCGCCGATGCTGCCGGCGCTGCAGGAGCGCTTCGACGTCCGCGCGCTCGGGCTAGCCGGCCATTTCGGGTGCGCCGCGTTGCCGGATGGGACGGAGGTCAGCGCCTCCGCGCTCGTCGACGCGCTCGAGCGCGACCTCGACGAGGGGGGCTTCGAGACCGCGCATGTCTGCGGGAACTCGCTCGGCGGCTGGGCGGGGCTGGAGCTGGCCAAGCGCGGCCGTGCGCGCTCCTGCGTCGCGCTGGCGCCGGCGGGCGGCTGGGAGGCCGGCTCGAGGGAGGAGCAGCGGCTGCCAGGGCTGTTCAAGCGCCTGCACCGCACGGCGCTGTGGGCCAACCCATACCGCGAGAAGCTGTTCCTGAGGCCCGGCGTGCGCAAGCTCGCGATGCGCGATGTCGTCGCCCACGGCGAGCGCCTGACCCCGCGCCAGGCGGCCGACATGCTGCAGGGCTCGGCTGAGTGCCCGATCTACTGGGAGCTCCTTGAGGCGGTCCGCCGCGACGGTCCGCCGACTGACTTCGACGGCATCGCGTGCCCGACGACGATCGTGTGGGGCACGAAGGACCGCATCATCCCCATGGACCGCTACTCCGAGCGCATCCGCCGGCTCGTCCCCGAGGCCGACTTCATCGTGCTCGACG